>CAZAHZ010000032.1:0-17967 GCA_964485055.1 uncultured Candidatus Cloacimonadota bacterium | reverse complement strand
CAGGAAAAAGGTAAATAAAATAGCTGAATTTTAAAGACCAGACTGTTCAGCCTGGTCTTTTTTCTTTATATTAAATTTGAGGATTAGAAATATTGGAGGTAATATGGCAGTTGAAGATAAAATTGCCGAGCTTCGCAGCAAACGTGAAAAAGCCCGTCTTGGCGGTGGTGAAAAAAGAATTAAGGCTCAGCATGAGAAAGGCAAATTAACTGCCCGTGAACGCATTGAAACGTTGGTTGACCCAGATAGCTTCGAAGAATTTGATATGTTTGTCGAGCATAATTGTCATGATTTTGAAATGGAAATGAATAAATTCCCCGGGGATGGTGTTGTCACGGGATGTGGTACTATCAATGAACGCATTGTCTATATTTTTGCCCAGGATTTTACCGTAACTGGCGGTTCGCTCTCCAAAACTAATGCTGCCAAAATCTGTAAAGTGATGGACATGGCAGTGAAAATGGGGGCTCCCATGATTGGATTGAATGATTCCGGCGGTGCCCGTGTGCAGGAAGGTGTTGATGCTCTCAGTGGCTATGCCTCAATATTTTACCGTAATGTCCGAGCCTCTGGCGTTATTCCGCAAATTTCTGCTATTATGGGTCCCTGTGCTGGCGGTGCCGTATATTCGCCCGCAATTACTGATTTTATCTTTATGAACCGTCAGACCAGCTATATGTTCGTGACTGGTCCCAGGGTGGTGAAAACTGTGCTCAACGAAGATGTCACCACGGAAACCCTGGGTGGTCCGGAAATGCACAGCCGTAAAAGCGGAGTTGCTCATTTCATCAGCGAGTCGGAAGAAGATACCATTCTCCTGATCCGCAAATTAATCAGTTACCTGCCTTCAAATAATATGGAAGAACCGCCTTACCGCAAGTCAAGTGACCCCATAGACCGGAATTGCGAGGAATTAAACAGTATTATCCCCGATAATGCCAACAAGCCTTATAACATCCTGGATATTATTGAGATTATTGTTGATGATCATGAATTCCTCGAAGTTGCCCGTAATTTTGCCCAGAATATCGTGGTCGGTTTTGCCCGTATGAATGGGCATTCTGTGGGTATCATCGCTAATCAGCCTAAAATCCTGGCTGGAGTGCTGGACATTAATGCTTCCGTTAAAGCTGCCCGTTTTATCCGCTTCTGTGATGCTTTCAATATCCCGCTCGTGGTGCTCGAAGATGTCCCCGGCTATCTGCCTGGCTCAAATCAGGAACACAATGGTATAATCCGTCAGGGTGCCAAGATACTTTATGCCTTTGCTGAAGCCACTGTCCCCCGCATTACCGTTATTCTCCGTAAAGCCTATGGAGGTGCATACTGCGTAATGAACAGCCGTGAAATGGGCGCTGACCTGGTTTATGCCTGGCCCACCGCAGAAATTGCCGTCATGGGTCCGCAGAGCGCCGTGGAAATTGTCTTCCATAAAGATGTCTCAGATTCTCCAAATCCCGCAGAAACGGCTAAAATTAAAGAAGATGAATACCGCGATAAATTCGCCAATCCCTATGTTGCTGCCAGTAAAGGATATATTGATGATGTGATTGAACCGGCTCAGACGCGGTTTCGCATCATCCGTGCTCTGGAAATGCTCGCCACCAAACGCGGTACAAATCCTCCCAAAAAGCACGGCAATATTCCTCTCTAAACGGGATCGATTATTATGAGAATTAAGATTTATTTATTGCTAATGGCTGTTATTGCCCTGTCTGCTTCTCTGCTGGCGGAAGCCAATGAAGTGCATCAGAAAATGAGTATTCGCCAGATCAGTGCAGTTTCTCATATTCCCATGCGCAAGATCATTGAATATCTGGATCTGCCCACTGACACTGACATAAATAAACCTGTTATTGATTTGAACAGGGATCAGGCTGAATTGCAGAAGGCTGTCACACTATATCATAAAAATCAGAAGAATTATTACTGGGGTATTGTAGTGATCGGCATGTCCACTGTCTTTGCCAGTCTGATAATTGTCGCTCTTCTTATTGGTCAATTACGGCATCTGGGTAAGAAGAAAGATAGTTCCACAACCGAACTTTCAGATGAGATTGTTGCTGCCATTGTTACCACGCTTTTTCTTCATGAAATGGATGTGGAAGAAAGTAACAGGTTACTCCTGACCTGGAAACGGGCGCCACTCAGTATGTGGAAAGCTTCTAATTATATTCCGATGAATGAAATAGACCCTTCAAGGAGAAAATAATGAAGAAATATAAATTGACTATCAACCTGAAAGAATACGAGACCAAAATTGTTAACTTTTCCCCAACCACGGCAATTGTTAAAGTCAATGGATATGATTATGAGGTTAGTATTGCCCCGCAGGAGCATTCTATTACCAAAATAGTCCTTTCTGAAAAAGAAAGCCCTAACCTCGATGTCATCAGTTCTCACGAAAAAAAACCAGTCGTTGTTTCTCCAGGAGTTGTTATTTCTCCCATTCCCGGTCTGGTCATTTCAATCAAAGTAGCTATCGGAGATGCTATCGCTAAAGGCGATACGGTGATCATCCTCGAAGCTATGAAAATGGAAAGTGAGATTGCCTCCACTGCTGCCGGTACTGTCAAAAAAATCTTCGTTAAAGAACAGCTTAGCATTCAGGAAGGCGACCCGATAATTGAAGTCGGCTAATACCACGGAGTTACATTATGTCTGAAATTTACAGTTTCTTTTCTACTACGGGGTTTTATCATCTCTTCCAGAGTGACAGCTACCTTTATCTGATCATGATGGCGATTGGTGCATTTTTCATCTTTCTCGGAATCACCAAAAACTATGAACCCCTGCTTCTTGTTCCCATCGGGTTTGGTATTATCATCGGGAATATGCCTGGCGTCGGCGCCTATGGCGTTTACAGCGAAGGCTCAGTTCTTAATATCCTCTATTTGGGAGTCAGGCTCGGATTTTATCCACCCCTGATTTTTCTCGGTATTGGTGCCATGACCGATTTTTCTACTCTGATTGCCAATCCTAAACTGATTTTACTGGGTGCTGCAGCCCAATTCGGTATCTTTGCCACTTTTATCGGGGCTCTCTATCTTGGCTTTAATGTTTTTGAAGCCGGAGCTATTGGCATCATCGGTGGTGCAGATGGACCTACTTCCATTTTCCTCTCTACCCGGCTGGCGCCTCATCTCCTCGGTCCCATTGCTATTGCCGCATATTCCTATATGGCTCTTGTTCCAGTGATCCAGCCACCTATCATCAAAGTGCTCACTACTCGAAAAGAAAGAGAAATCCGCATGAAAACTCCCCGTCTGGTTACTAAGCGTGAAAAAATTATATTTCCCATCGTTGGCTTTATTATCACGATTTTAATCGCTCCCGGTGCTGTTCCGCTACTTGGTTTGCTCTTCTTTGGCAATCTGCTCAAAGAATCAGGCGTCACCGAAAGACTTGCCCGCACCGCCAGTAATGCTATCATAGATATTGTCACTATATTACTCGGAATGTGCGTGGGTGCCAGCACCCAGGCAATACGGATTGTGGAGGGGGTTAATAAGGGTTTCCTCACCGCCAGTTCTATCAAGATATTTGCCCTCGGTGCTTTCAGTTTCTGCATTGCCACCGCTACCGGGGTGGTTTTTGCCAAAATCATGAACATTTTCCTCAAGGATAAGATCAATCCCATGATCGGGGCTTCTGGGGTGAGTGCCGTACCTGACAGCGCACGCGTTGTCCATCATCTGGGACAACAGTATGATCGCGGAAATTTCCTGCTCATGCACGCCATGGCACCCAATGTCGCCGGTGTCATAGGTTCTGCTGTCGCTGCCGGTGTCCTCCTCGGTATCCTCGGTTATTAAGCCTGTTTCAGTTTATGCTTGCCAGATAATACCAAAATTATTTTACTGTATATAGAAATTATATGAGGATACTGATATGAAAAATGAACTTAAATTAGCGGTACTTATAGATGGGGATAATGTCACATATACAAATATCAAAGGCATGATGGAAGAAATTGCCAAATATGGCATCCCGACTTTCAAACGTATTTATGGGGATTGGACAATGCCTACTTTGAAAGGCTGGAAGAATGTGCTCCTTGAAAATGCCATCACACCCATTCAACAATACGCCTATACGACTGGTAAGAATTCTACTGACTCCGCCATGATCATTGATGCCATGGACATCCTGTATTCCAGCAAAATAGACGGCTTCTGCCTCGTTTCCAGTGACAGTGATTTCACCCGACTCGCTATCAGATTACGCGAAGCCGGCATGTATGTCATCGGCATGGGTGAAAAAAAGACTCCTGAACCATTCTTTGCTGCCTGTGATAAATTCATCTATCTGGAAATTATCACTAAGGATACAGAATTGATCAAAACTGTAAAAGCAAACACCAAAACTACACAAAAAGAGTCTATCTCCAAGATTGATAACCGTCTGATCAACCTGGTCGCCGAATCCATTGATGATCTCGCTGATGATGACGGCTGGGCTTTCCTCGGCGATGTAGGTAACCTCATCCTCAAAAAGAAAACAAACTTCGACCCTCGTAACTACGGCTACCTGAAATTAACCCCGCTCATTAAATCCCTCAATAAATTCGAGATAGACGAAAGAACCACCGAAAACAAAAACATCAAACACGTCTTCATCCGCAATAAGTAACAACTTTCAATATCCACTAATCACCCCGAAAGTCACCATCCTTCCCTATTGTACCCAGACCATCCCTATTGTACCCAGACCATCCTGGTCTGAATTTCATTTCCAAGAATCCAAATCCCCATCCCTTCCCAGTGTACCCAGACCATCCTGATCTTAATTTCATTCCAATCCGGAGCTGACTATGGATACTCCGAAGCAATAGTGAATAACAACAAAGCACAATCTAACAAAATAATGTCAGATTGTGCTATGTTGTTTTTCTCTATTACTACTCTAAGGCTACACTATAACCGTGGGGAGGGGGAGAGATATAGGTCATATAGGACGTATAAGACCTATAAATTATAGAGAGTTAGGAGTTAGAAACTATCCAGCCTAAAAAATTGATAAGTTAAGACAAAGAGCGGTAATTGGTAAAGAAAATGCACATTTTCAATAGATTTTTCAATTTGAGATGAATTGACTTTTTCCCCTGAAAGGGATATTTGAATTGCATAAGCTGATCCTTCGGGGTTACACTATGAAATGATGTAGGTCAAACTTTCCAGTTTGACTAAATTAAAGACTTAATCAAGAAAGATTAAGCTAAATAGGTCAAATTTTCTACTGCATAAATAAAATTTACTTGACTTATGATAGATAAAAATAAGAGATATGTTAAGATAATATGATACAACGATGGATTTTTTAAGATAGCGTGTACCGGAAGATAATTAGCGAAGCTATGAAATGTAATACTGGAGGAAACAATGAAACAGGTCATTATTTTAATAATATTCTTGGTGATTTGCAGTTATACTTTATCAGGTTTAACATTTAAACATCACTATCCGATGGACAGATTGAATGATTTTGAGTTTTTTGAAGATGGGATTTTATTGAATACATCTGGTATGGAAGAGGTGCAATATCATGTGATTGATGACAGTATGGACATGCAGCTTCAATATACAATAAATATACCACAGTATCATTATTTGCAGAAGTTTTGTGTCAATGATTCAATCATGTATGGCGTTAATGGAATATGCGGCAGAGACCGGGATGCGGAATTTTATGTTTTTGAATTATCTTCTGATGGTTTTACAGAGTTATCCTGCATAGATATTCCTGGGATAAACGGGTTTACATCATATTTCAGTCCCATGATCTATCATGATGGCAGGGTAATATTTCAGCGAATGTACACGAGTAAGTATTATCAGATCAATGTGGAGGATTCCTGTAATCCCTTTGTGGAAAATATCTATGAAATCGAAGATCAAGAAGAATCCGATTGCTGTCATTGTATAGAATCCTATCAGGACACATTACTGATTTGTTCAAGGGCAATTGGAACGGCATTTTATGGCAATTTCCGTTTTATGACAAATACTGCTGAATCTTTTAGCTCCATGTTTGTAAGTGGCACAAACCGGTGTTCCTATACCGGAGGATTAACTACTATTGATTCTACTTTGTTTCTGTCACATTTGCATGGTTTAATAGTTTATGATATTTCAGATTTTGATAATATTGAGGAAACCTATTTTTATCCAACCGAATGGGGCAGGTCAATAATTGCTATTGGAGAATACATAGTTACGGGAGCAGATGATGGTTTGTATGTATTCAGATTCAATAATCAGCATGCAATGCAGTTTATAGAGCATGTGGAAGAAGATGGGAGAGTACTTGATTTAAAGCTGCGTGCGGACAGAGATGAATTATGGTGTTCTTTAGATAATGGAGAGATGGAAGGTTTAGTAGTGTTTGATGTATCTGATCTATTATATCCTCAGCATGATGCAGTGACGATCAATGTGCCAGCGGATCAGCCCACCATTCAGGCAGCAATAGATACAGCCAGTGATGGTGACACAATATTAGTTCAGCCGGGAACATATTATGAAAATATAGATTATGGCGGTAAACGAATTGTGATAGGATCATTATATTTAACAACCCAGGAACCAGATTATATCTCACAAACAATCATCAACGGTAATCAGAATGGTAGCGTAGTCTCGTTTTCTACGGGAGAAAATTCCGAGTCAGTACTTACTGGTTTTACACTTAGAGAGGGTTTCGCAATGAATGGTGGTGGGATTGATTGCTGTAATTCCAGTCCGGTATTATCGAATCTGATAATAACTGCTAATACCGCGGGATTAATGCTATACGATGGTGGAGGCGGGATACATTTATCAAATTCAAATGCAGTGATAGAAGACGTTATTATCAGTAATAATGAATCTCATCATAGCGGAGGCGGAATTTATTGCCGTGATAACTCCAGTCCCACATTTTCTTATGTAAAAATAATGAACAATACTGCCTATAACGAGGGTGGGGGGATGCTTTGCCGGGAGTCAGCAATAACTTTTTTACATGGTGAAATTTCCAGTAATACGTGTTCAGATGGTGGAGGGATCAGTTGTTTCTTGGGTGTTGAACTCAGGATGGAAAATACACTTATAGAAAATAATCTGGCAAATCGCGGAGCAGCTATGTATTTGCGAGATAATTGTACTGCAGTATTTATAAATACTACCTTTTCTGAGAATACTGCAAATAATTTCGGTGGCGGAATATACTGTAATAAAAATTCTAATCCGATTATGATCAATACTATTTTCTGGAATGATTCTCCAGAGGAGATTTATCTGGCTGAAAACAATGATCCCAGTTCTGTTACAATAACATATTGTGATATTCAGGCAGGAGAAACCGGTATTGTGACAAATAATGGTTTTGTGAACTACCTTGCCGGAAATATTGATGAAGATCCACTATTTGGGTGGAATTATTATATTCCGGACAATTCTCCTTGCCTTGATACTGGGACGCCTTTTGTAGAATGGCAGGGGAACATTTTGATTGATTTAACTCCAGATGATTATTATGGCAGCGCTCCGGATATGGGAGCTTTTGAATATGGTTTTGTGAAAAATGATGATTGGGCTGAGATAATTTTACCGGCTTGTATTATGATGCAGAATTACCCCAATCCCTTTAATCCCTGTACAACGATCTATTTTACAATCTCTGATTTTAGTATGGTTGAATTATCGGTTTATAATATTAAAGGTCAGAAGATTGTAACGTTGATAAATGAACCTTATGAAAGTGGCAGGCATTCAGTAATGTGGAATGGCAATAATGCTACGGGTAAACCTGCAAGTTCTGGAATTTATCTTTATCATATCAAAGCCGGCAGTCAAGAAGCAGTTAAGCGTATGATTTTATTGAAATAGGGTAGATAGGAGAAAGAAATGGAAAATACACTTTTATTTATTGTTCTACAGGCAGTTGTTATTGGCTCTTTAATAGTTAGCATACCATATTTATCTGGCTGGTGTTCAACTGGGGATCAGATTATTTAGGAAAAAATCCAAAGTTCATTACAGCAGAAGATTCAGTAACATTGCAAAAGAAAAAATTAAGGTTGCCTTACTTGATTTTCTCAACGACAGACGTTATTCATTAACATATAGTGAACCTGATTTATTCATCTTGAAAAAGGATCCTTCAATTTTGCATTATGGTTTAATATTTCTTATCGGAATCCAGAAAGAGAATAGTGAATTAGTAAGTAATGTAAAAGAAATTGAAAATTGAATGGAAGATGAAGCCGCTAATGAATGTAATGTGAAGATTATTTAGCAGCTAACAAAACTAACAAAACGAACTGATTAATGTAATATAAATCTAATCTGATTGGGATTTTATGGCTTAGCAGATTGGGAGAAGTAAATAAAGGCAGCTCAGGCTGGGATTGTATCCAGACCATCCCTGGTCTGGGATTTTAGGTTACTCAAAAGGCAGTGAAAAGGTCGTCCCAAAGTCTTGTCCGGAGTACCGTTCAAAACTCTGGACTTAGATGGGTGGAAGTGGTTAGACTAAGATTTGGGAATGAACGCAGCGGATGCAGAGGACGGGAGATATTTGTGGATTATGAAATATCTTGTCATATTATTGTGAATAGCTGAATTTTGGGTGAGGATAAATAATTGAGGTGAAAATTATGGATGATATGTACCGTTTACTGGATAAAGCTGCCCGGGGGGAGAGGTTTAATGCGGATGATAAGGAAACTGCCATTGAACTTTTTGAGGACATGAGGATATTACTGGAAAGTCGGCAGAATCCACCTGACTTTAAGCTTGCCAGTGGTCAAATAGCAAAAGGGGCAACCGGCAGGATAGCATTAAATGCCTATTATCTGCTTTTGGGACGGTTTACTTATGGGAAGAAATATACCAGACTGGATGCTGATATGGCTTACTGGAACAGGTATCTGGGTTATGGAATAATGCGGGGATATTTCAATGGGAATCAGATTAAAGGTTTTTACTGCTGCTCTACCTGCACTTTGTCAGTATTTCCTTTGTATTGCACAGATGCTCTGCCTGATTTCGATTGTGCCCTGCTGAAGCGGAATATTCTGGAGGGTTTAAAGGATGAAACAGGGACCTTTGGAAGAAATCATAACCGGAAATATGCGGAATGGGTCTTGCATTTTGCTGAACCTGAGGAGCGAATAATCCCATAAATTAGTGTTTTTTCAGAATCCTGATTTTTCAAGATTTTACCCTTGAGGTGAGATATGATAGATAACAGAACGTCGAAAACTAATGTTGAATAAAAGAGCGAATTTTGAGCATTACTTCTGGAGAACTGCCTCACAGCAGGAAATTGATCTGATTGAAATAGAAAATGATGTGATGCGTGCTTTTGAAATCAAATGGAATCCCTTGAAAAAGGGAGCGGGTGAAATTGGGAAGGTGTGAAAGTGTGAAAATGAGAAAGTAAGAAGAAAAAACTAATTGAGGCAAAATTGACATCAGTTCAAATTTGGGGTACATGAAAATCAATAAGGAATAGAACTTTTCTGAAATACCTGATAGTTCTACTTGAGGGACAAGAGCAGGCAGTACTTCAAGAATAGCTTTATTGATGAGGTGAATTCATCTAGTATAGGTCATGAAAACGTGAAAGTGAAGATATTTTTTACCACAGAGGGAACAAAGGAAGAGGGGAATTGTGAGGGTGAGAACATTAGAAGGGGTAAAGGGGCGAAATTGTGAAGATGTGTGAAGTTAGGAAAGAGGAGATTAAAAATCATTAATTCGGGGAATGGAATCCCGCAATATAGCAATAATATGGGAATCAATTCCCCGAATTACACTTTTTTAGTTGACATTGTTCTGAATTATAATATTCTGCCGTTGAGGTGAAAAATGATTAAGAGAACTATACAGCCGCTGATTAGCAATTATATGCACAGGCAACGGGCGATTATTATCTATGGAGCTCGCCGTACTGGAAAAACCACAATCCTTAACTCTTTGGCTGAGTCTCTGAGCAATGTTCATTACATCAACTGCGACTTAATAGATGGTCAGGAGGCATTCAACTTTAAGAATCTGCAGGAATTAAAGCTCAGTTTTGGGCGTTATTCCTACCTGCTGATTGATGAAGCACAAAGGGTAAACGATATTGGCATCAAGCTCAAAGCCATAATTGATAGCCTGCCAGACTTGCAGATCATTGCTACCGGATCATCTTCGCTTGATCTTTCAAATTATACAATTGAGCCGTTGACCGGGAGAAAGTTTGAATTTATCGTTACTCCGCTATCCACAGCAGAGCTATATGAATATGAGGGTATCAATGCCGTGAAAAGCTCTTTGCAGCAACGTCTTATCTATGGAAATTATCCGGAAGTTTATCTGGAGAAAAGTATGCCGGAAGAATTCATCAAGGAAATTGCCGGTTCCTATTTATTTAAAGATTTACTGATCTATCAGGATATCAAGCGTCCAGATCTGCTGAAAAAACTGCTGATTTCACTTGCTTTACAGATTGGCAGCGAAGTGTCATATACCGAATTGGGGAATATTGTTGGTATGGACAGAAAAACAGTGGAAAAATACATCAGGCTTTTAGAACAATGCTTTATCATTTACCGGATGGGTTCTTTCAGCAAAAATCTACGTAATGAGCTGAAGCGGTCTAATAAAATATATTTCTGGGATATAGGGATACGAAACGCGTTGATAAATAATTTCAATAGTCTGGAAAGCAGAAATGATATCGGTGCAATATGGGAAAATTATATTATAACCGAAAGGCGAAAATTAATGCTGAATAAAAGAGCAAATTTTGAGCATTACTTCTGGAGAACTACCTCACAGCAGGAAATTGATCTGATTGAAATAGAAAATGATGTAATGCGTGCTTTTGAAATCAAATGGAATCCCTTAAAAAAGGTGAAAATACCTCTGTCTTTTACTAAAGGATATATGGATGTAAAAACTGATATAATTAACCGTGATAATTATCTGGAATTTCTTTTGTGAAGGCGGGAGCGGGTGAAATTGGGAAGGTGAGAAGTTGGAAAGATTGACGGGGCGACTGTGAGACGGGTCGACTGAGGGATTTTGAAGATGGGAAAGCATGAAGGGGTGAAAATTAGAAGATGTGAGGGCGTGAGTGTATGAAAATGAGAAGATGTGACTTTGAGAAAGTAAGAAGAAAAAACTAACTAAGGCAAAATTGGCATTAACTCTAATTTGTGTTACATGAAAATTAATAAGGGATAAAACTTATCGGAAATACTGGACAGTTCAATTTAAGGAACAAGAGAAAGTAGTATTTAGAAAATGCTTTTTTGGTGAAGTGAATTTATCCAGGATAGGTCAAGAAAACGTGAGAGTGTGTGATGTTACCGATATTATAAAGCGTATGTTGTTAGATATGATGGCATGATGTTGAACAGCCACAACAATATAATTAACATGATATGTTAATAAAAACTTGACGAGGATTATATGGTAATATATTTTCGTAATCAGAAATTAGCAGAGAAATGTTGTAATGAAAAGGTTATGAAAAAGGTTTGGGGAGAAAGAATGGCAAAGAAGCTGCAGCAGAGGCTTTTTGAACTTAAAGCTGCTGATTCTCTGGCAGATATAACTCATCTGCCTCCTCCCAGACTGCATGAGTTAACTGGAAACAGAAAGGGTCAATATTCTATAGATCTTATTCATCCCTTCCGGTTAATATTCATAATTGCTGATGAATTACCTGTCACTACCGATTCCGTTGGTATAGATAGACGGCAGGTAAAGGCGATAGAGATAATTGCCATAGAAGATACGCATTGAGGATATTATGGAAGCAAAAAGAAAGTACAGATTTGAACCTGATTTTGCCATAGCTCCCGGTGAAACGATCACCGAGGTTTGCGAGTCTATGAACATGACAAAAAAAGATCTGGCAAACCGTCTGGAATTAACGGAACAGACCATAAACCGCATTATGAATGGCACACAACCCGTTACCTATACCACTGCCAATAAACTTGAACTTGTCACCGGAATTACAGCTAAATTCTGGAATAATCTGGAAGCAAACTATCGGGAACAATTAGCAAAAATGCAAGAGCGTGAACAACTGAGCAAGGATATAAGCTGGTTAGAAAAGATACCAGTCAAAGAATTGGTGAAAAGAGGTTTTGTCAATAATTCGCAAAGTAAAATCGAATTACTGAGAAATGTTTTACAATTTTTCGGCGTAAGCAGCATGCGAGCCTGGAAAAGCGTCTGGGAAGCTCCGCAAATAGCAACCAGAAGATCGCATTGCTTTGAAACAAAGCCAGAAATAGCTTCAGCCTGGATCAGATGTGGTGAAATTATGGCAGAAGATATAAATTGTGATAAATATAATAGAAAATCATTCTTTGATGCTCTCAGCGAAATTCGTAAACTTACTGTCCTGGAACCGGAAAAAGCCATTGTAGAAGCTATTGAGCTTTGCAGAAAATCAGGAGTTAGCCTGGCACAGGTACCGCAAATGGAAAAGGTTCTCTGGAATGGGGCTTCCAAGTGGATATCATCCAGTAAAGCACTAATAATATTAAGTTTCCGAGGTAAAGCGGAAGATAAATTCTGGTTCTCATTTTTCCATGAAGCATCGCATATTTTGCAGGATAGTAAAAAGGGCTTATACATAGCAGATGGTTCAAGTGATCCTCTTGAAGTGAATGCAGATAAATTTGCTGCTGATTTTTTGATACCCGAAAAATATAACCCAGTAATTGAGTCATTTACCAGAGATGAAGATATTATTTCTCTTGCAGAGGAATTGGGTATTGTTGCTGGTATAGTTGCAGGTAGATATCAATATATTACTAAGAATTGGAATAAATTCAAGCATTTGATCAGATCTTTAAATTGAAGAGAGGATCTCCAACGCGAAAGACACGATATAACGTAAAAAATACTTTTCACCACAGAGGAATATGGGAAATGCGAGGGGGCGAAATTGTGAAAATGTGAATAGGGGACTGGGAGAGTTAGAAAAAAGCAAGCAGTAATTATAGAATAGATTTATTGATGCAGTGAATTTATCCAGAAAGGGTCTTTAAAACGTGAAACTGAAGATATTTTACCACAGAGAGCACAGAGAAAGTGAAATTGATTTATTATGACTCTAATCAGGCAATTAAGAGGATATTTGGAGTTTAAAAAAAGAAAAATAATATTTTGATAAAACCACAATAAAAGTAGTAAATATGAGAAAATTTCACAAATATATTGACAATAATCGGTATTTTCAACGCTATTGACATTGATAAAAAAGCGAGGTGTGACATGTTATTAGAATTTCAGGTAGAGAATTATCTGTCATTTAAGGAAAGAACAAAATTGAGTATGCTGGCATCATCAATCAATGATTTGCCGGAAGCCGTGATTGAAGTGGATAAATATAAATTATTACGCAGTGCAGCCGTATTTGGGGCAAATGCCAGTGGTAAAAGCAATTTTCTGAAAGCGATTGGTTTCATGAAGGACTTCGTCCTAGAATCAGCAAAGGAGAGCACTTTTGGAAAAAGTATTGAAGTAAGTGATTTTAGGTTAAGTGAAGAGACAAGAGATAAACCCTCCACTTTTGAAATGACATTTATCGTGAAAGATGAGCAGGAATTTTCAAAGTCAGGTAATATTGTCTATCGGTATGGATTTCAGGTTGATCGGGAGATGGTGAATTCAGAATGGCTATTTGGCAGATTCACTGCCCAGGAATCAACCTTATTCACACGATTGGGTGATGAAATTAATATTGGAGAGAAATTTAAGGAAGGTAAACAGGTTTATAAAGCTTTAGGGAAAATTAATAAAAGCACTTTATTCCTTTCTCAGATTGCTGCGATCAAAGGTGATAATGCGTCTATTACCAGTAGTATTATGCAATGTCTGGGCGATTTGCGTGATATTACAGCAATTGCTAATGATAATTTTATTGGAATTACGGCAGATATGATGGAGTTTGCTCTCGTAAAAGCAAAAATAATCAGTAGTTTGGCTTTAGCGGATATGGGTATAGAAGATATCATTGTAAATAGAGAAAAGGAAAAGAACTCAATCGCATATCTTGAGACAATACATAAGGTATATGACAGGGATAAGAAATTTACCGGAAGAACTGTTTTTAATTTCAAAGAAAACGAATCGGATGGCTCCAAAAAATTCTTTGCCATTATTGGTCCGATTCTTAATGCCTTAGAACGGGGATTAGTTTTAATAATTGATGAGATTGATGCCAGGTTGCATCCTAATCTATGTTTACTGATTGTCTCATTATTTAATTCTCCAAAAACCAATCCTAAGGGGGCACAATTGATCTTTGCTAATCATAACACTTTGATGATGGATAAGAGATTTTTACGGAGGGATCAGATTTATCTGGTGGAAAAGGATAAGTATGGGGCATCAGAACTATATTCATTGCTTGATTACCAGAAAGTCAGAAATGATGCGACCTATAATAAAGATTATTTGATGGGAAAATATGGTGGAGTGCCGTATTTAGGTAACTTTGAGACGTTATTTACTGAGGAGTAGATAAGATTTAAATTATTTTTACCACAGAGGAAGAGGGGAATCGCGAAGAAGCGAAATTGTGAGGGGGTGAAGATGAGAAAATGTGACTTTGAGAAAGTAAGGAGAAAAAACCAACTAAGACAAAATTGGCATCAATTCAAATTTGGGCTACATGATAATCAATTAGGAATTGAACTTTCCTGAATACCGGATAGTTCAACTTGAGGGACAAAAGCAGGCTGCATTTCGAGAATAGATTTATTAATGAGGTGTATATGTTTTGACAGCTATATGTATTTAGTTAAATTGGCAAAAAAATAATTGGAGGAAAATATGAATGAAAGAAATTATGGATTTTATGATGATGGAGAAGTATTTTCACATTGTTACAGGATTGGATTTATTAAGAAAGCCATAAAAGATTTAAAAGAAATGATAAAAAAACAAGGTATAAAAATACCAATATTTGATGTCGGATCTTCTTATAGCAGATTGCATAGTGTAAACGAAAGATTTTTAAATTTCTTTAACGGGAATTTAACATTATCTTTTATTAACGGTAAAATTCTATTAAATAATGAAGACGAGGAATTGTTAACTCTTTTTTATAATAAATTAAGTATCATAGAGCTTTCATTGAAAGATTTAGATGATAAAAGATTCTTGATTGTTGATAAAACTGATCGTTATATACTAAAAACCATACAAAATTACTTAGTTTTATCAGATTTTTTTAATTCTGAAGGCAAACTAATTTTGTCAATCCTTAATGAAGAGAAGGAGAAAGATCTTAAACCTTAAAATAGATTAGGATACATTAATAAAAAGAAGATTTACTTAATCACTAATAATACTTTAATTGAGGTAAAATGTGAAAAAGTGAAAATGGAAAAATTGACGGGTCGACTGAGGGATTTTGAAGATGGGAAAGCATGAAGGGGTGAAAATTAGAAGATGTGAGGGCGAGAGTATAGAAAAATCCAGCTGGAGCAAAATTGGCATTAACTCAAATTTGGGGTACATGAAGATCAATAAGGAATAGAATTTTCCTGAAATACCGGATAGTTCTACTTGAGGGACAAAAGCAAGCAGTATTTCGAGAATAGATTTAATGATGAGTCGAATTTATCCAGTATAGGTCATGATAACTTGAAAGTGTGCAATATTATTGATATAATATAGCGTAAATTGTTAGTTATAGATACATGATGTTAAACATTCTTAGATTGTTTTAAATTTGAATAACTAATTTATCTTGACATATATAATTCAATTAAGCGATTTTATAAATAAATATGAAATTATTGTTTAAGGATAGGGCATATAGGAGGGATTTTGAATGAGAGTAGACCAAAATGTGAGTATTTTTGAGAAAAATTAATGCTATGAAAATAAAGTAATAGGATTTATTATATGTTGATTAAAGCTATTGCTGCAGGATTATTAGTAAAAGGTCTTTGTGAAACAACAAAGAAGATTTTGGGTAACCAAAAAAGTTCAATTATTGATGAAGTAAATCAAATCTATCTAGAAGCAACAGAAATATTTATAGCTGAATATAGAAATAAATATGAACATGATTTTGAATCCTTTTTAGCATTAGAGAAAAATCAATTGAAAATATTAAAAAGTATTTATCTGGGCGAATTCAATTTAGTTGAAGGTGATATTGATCCTCGGAATGATAATGGAATACTGGATGCAACTAACAAAGAAAGGCAGTTTTTCCTCAAAACTTTTTATTCATTAGTTGATATAAGAATGAATGGATTAGTCTCAGCCAGAAGTAATCTAAATAAAACAAGCGAAATTAGTGAGGTATTAAGACAGATCCGTGAGCTTTTAGTAAATGCAAAAATAATTAATGAGAAAGAACCACAAGATATAATAGACTCTTTCAAAATAGCTTCTTCATCGGTAAGGCTAATACCAAAGACGATTTCTGGCGTATTTATCGAGAGGGAAGAAGCTAACGATATCTTAGAATGGTTAAACAAAATTATACCGGTAAAACGTAAAGGGGATAATATTTGCTATGTTACTGGCAGAGCGGGATATGGGAAAAGTGTAATTTTGAGGGAAGTTTACGAAAAACTCGTCGCTGAAGGAATCCCTGTAATTGCAATCAAGGCGGATCAAAAGGAAGCGAAAAGTCTGTTTGAATTAACTAATCTTCTGAATCTCGACACAGATATTGTAAAAGAAGCTAAAACTGCAATACAGCATTTCGGAACTGTAGTGGTCTTGATAGACCAAATAGACGCATTGTCACAATATATGTCAAAAAATCGGCAGACAATGAATTGTTATCTTGAATTTATTGAAGTTATGAGTGATATTAACAATGTTAAAATAGTCGTGTCTTGCAGAGAGTTCGATCTAAAACATGATCAATCTCTAAAAAGATTAGATATTGGTCATAAAATTAGTGTAAGATCATTCACAAAAGATGAAGTTAATAAAGTGATAAAAGCTTTTAACTTAAATGTTAACATGTTGAATGCTAAGTTAGTTGCGCTAATTTTGATACCAAGTAATCTGTATTTATTTGTCAGTTTACTGAATAGAACGAAATCAGTTCATCAAATCAATTCTTATCCTGTTCTTTTTGATACTTTTTGGCAAAATACTATTGGTAATCATACAGACAAAGAAATCCTGAGCAAAGTTATTGAGAGAGTAACTGAATCAATAAAAGAACAGCAATCTATGAGTATAAATGTATCTCCATATTTTGATGATGTTATTGATGGAGTAAAAGAATTATCGTCACTTGGCATATTAAAGAATATTGAAAACAAAGTATCCTTTTATCATTCATCATTTTATGACTATTGTTTTGCACGAAAATTTATTATAGAAAAGAATAATTTGTTAGATTACATCTTAAAATCAGATCAGGGTCTATTTATTCGGTCACATGTGAAAATGATAATTCAATACTTAAGAGAACTAGACCAAGATACTTATTTGAATGAAGTGCAAGTTATATTGTTGAATGAAAATGTTTATTTTCACTTAAAATTATTAATATTAGAGCAAATAGGTTATTGCGAAGATGTAAATTTAAAAGATTTAACAAAGTTTACTATCATTGTAAAAAAAGAGATAAATCTTGAATTAGCATTTATTGATTCAATTTACTCAAAAGCATGGATGTTGCTCCTTATAAAACAGGGATCAATTATACAATGGTTAAAATCTGAAGATAAATCAATAAAACACCAAGTGATTCTTAAACTTTGCAATTTCATAAAATTATTGCCTGAAGAAATTTCTTTTTTTCTGAATAGTGATTTAAAGAATATATTAGATGTAAACGAAAAATATCAGATCATTACACAATTAGATGAATGGCAGTTTGATGACTCATTATCATTATTTTTAGACATTTATCATGCGAATATTGACAATTGTAAATACTTATTCAAAAGTGTCCAGTATTTTAATTGAAAAGTGTACCACT
>CAZAHZ010000031.1:0-18096 GCA_964485055.1 uncultured Candidatus Cloacimonadota bacterium | reverse complement strand
GTTAGCGAAGTAACCCGAATAGACTATTTGTACTGGACTGTTCTTGCTTATTCCCTCCGCGCCCAAGGAACGGGAAAAAGCCGGCGGACGAAGCGAGACCGGCAAATACTCAAAATCAATAGCCATGTCCAGGTATTCCTCGACGTCTGCCCCGCGTTCTCGGCTCTGGATGACACAAAAGGCACAGCCCGACAGCAGTTGCTTTACATAGTTGAGATTCTTTTTATACCGTTTATATTCCTTTTCATCGGCATAACCGTTCTCAAAGAGCCAGGTCATAATCTGTTCATTAATATTTTTCCGATAGTGAAACAGGCTGGAAAATAGTTTTCTCAAATCATTTTTCCCTTTCTCAAGTTGAATCTGCAGTATCTCATAAAAACTCTTATCTATCTGATGTTCCGGAATAGAAGACGTAAGCCTGATATTATATTTCCCCTTTTTAATTTCATCTATTTCCACATACCCCATTTTCAGCAGACGAAAAAATAGCGACGCAAAGGGTGTTGAAGAGTTTTCAAAATTATTAATGAGTTTGGAAACACAGCCTGGATGCAAATCATAGAGATCAGCCGGCAGCACCTCCGGTGTAAACTTACGGGCAAGAGATTGAGAGACTCCGATAAGGCGAAAGGCAAGCACAATTGCTAACAGAATAATAAAACCAAGAAGCCATAGTAAATATTTACCATTATATGACTGCCTTTGTTTAACTATCTGCCAGTTCGGTTGTTCTATAGGCAAAGTATTTGCCTGGAGTGTGATACCAATCGGGAAGGTTTCATCTCCGGCTAGGCTATGGAAATTATAGCGTATTGCGTTATTTAGTAATTTCACACTGACATTTTTGCTCTCAGTGGGATAGATTAAGATGTCTTCCGGAATGCTGCGGGGAAAGATAATTTCAATTTCACCCTGGTCAATGATAAATTCGTGATCTCTTGGCAACGGTTGCCAATCAACGACGATCATATCATTCTCAAAGTAACAGACATGACGGGCAATAAACTCAAGCTCAAAATCCAATGCTTTCTCGACTGTCGGTTCAAATTTCCATTTTACCACCATAGCTCCGTTATCATATTGATAATCGCTGTCTCTTGATATTATTTCACCCGAAGTATCTTTTACCAGAGCGCGGATGAATTCTATGCCGTCGGTTTTATGCTCCGGGATAATTCGATTTACCCACGTGTAAGGTTCTCCGGAAAAATAATAACGAAAAACTTCTCTGATTTGTAGATCGCCATTAGTGCGAACATTGATCTGGCAGTTATAATCCTGGGCATAGTAGGATTTAGCTGACAATGAGAACGTAAATATAATAAAAATTACATAAAAAAGTATCTTTTTCATAATAACCTCACTAATTCAAATAAATATATTTAATTTCTTTAAATATTCATTATTGAGTGACAATAAGCAGATTTTGTCTTGCTTTCTGGAAATTGGGATTTATATTAAGGGCATGCCGGAAAGCTCTGGCAGCCATTTCATCATCACCTCTCAGGTGATAGATAATGCCAATTTCATTATAAATCTTGGCTACTTCAGGATCTCGATGTAATGTCGCATGAAATGAATCCTTATCATATCGGCTCAGAAATTCTTGATAACTCCCCAAAAGTAAGTGCTTGTCGATATCAGAAACTACTTCTTCATTTTCATGATAATTAAAATGGTCTCTTTCCAGCGAGCCTTTGTAAAGTTGCTCAAAATCTGTTTTCGCTCTAAGTGCCTGATTGTAATATTGAAGTGCCTGTTCTGGCTCTTCCAGATGATTACAGCAAAAGGCTGCGAATGTGTAAGCATTTCCCGGAAATGGTGAATTTTCCAGTGCTTTCAGATAATTTATTCGAGCCTTTTCATAGTCTTTTTTTTCGAGAGACATATCACCGAGATTCATATAACCGATCCAGGCTCGTTCCGGGATTTTCTCGATCAAAAGATTGATAGTTTTTTCTGCCTGTGCTGTTTTTCCGATACGAGCATAAGCTATAGCCAGATTACCAAGTGCTGTTTGCAGATCCGGATAGATTTTTAGAGCTGTTTCATATTTAGATATTGCTGCTGTTAGATTATTTTCCGCCAGAAGATTATCACCTGTCACTTTCAAGTCAAGGGCTTCCGATTCTCGTCCTGCCTGCGAGATGTCCTGTAGCCACTGAGGCTGAATGAGTGTCAGTATGCCAAATATAACCAGTCCTCCCCAGATCAGGTAGAGAATTACCCGGATGCTGAGATCTATCTTATGCTCAGCAGGTGTTATGAAGGATGAATGTGACATTTTTGTTTTCCTTTTTTAGTCGGTTAAATACTCGACACGCTTCCGGTGTTTTGAGGATTATGATCTGTGTCATGTTTTTTGTATTTGGATTATAGATAAACTGGACTGGATCCGTCTCAGTAAAACCACGACCACCCTTACCCTGCGAACCGCTGCCGACTATTAATATATCTGTACATTCTCCCAGAATTGACCGCTGATCACGTTTATTGAATACATGTTTCTTGTCAACCAGGCGGAAGCTGCCGTTATCGAAGATCATTATATCAAGATATGGTATTGGAATGCCTTTATAGATCGTTAGTCCATGCTTGTTATAGGTGATATTATCATCATGATGCACTGCAAATGATATGGATAACCCGATTAGCGAAAGTGCAAATATGCTTAATATTATTAGACGGCTTATCTTGAACTGCAGAAGGTGGATCAGAAGCCAGAGAAAGAAAAATATAACGATAGGCAGCAGTACCGAAATCGGAAAATACTCCGTATCAGATAATGTTGACGAAAATACCAGAAAAATGAGGACAAAGAAGTATTCGTAAAATAACAGGGTTAGTGGATTTTGGAAGTATTCTTTGAAGGTCGGAAAAGTTAGTTTCAGCCTGCGTGGCATGTTCCTGCCATTATCAAGGGCATAGAATACTAACACATTACCTAAAACTGCCCCGTAGATATCTTTGGCAATATCACAAACATCAAAAACTCGGCTGGAAAGTGGTACCTGGGCTATTTCATCTAATAATGAGGCTGAAAAGGCAAATATTAGAGTATATAATATGGTCTGAGCTGCATTTTTACCTTTTGCCTTCCAATATCGCCAACTGATGATGGCAAAACACGAATACGCTAAATAATGCCAGTTGTGTTGTAATTCATAATACTTATGGGCGAAATAGAAATCTGTGTTCTGCTGTCCTACCCTGAAAAGGAAAAGGATTATTATTATAACTACCGGATGATGCCAGCGAAGTTCTTTTCTGATAATAATTAACAAAGTAATTAAGAAAATGGAAGCAACAATTACCGTCCAGGGTATGGATATCTTGCCAACTTCAAGAAATAAATTGGAAACTATCCCTATCGCTGCCTGAAGGTAGTTTTGCAGTAATAAAAATGGAGTCATTATCAATAGAAGTACATACAGGATAAAATTTACCTGTTGTAAAGAGATATTATTTATTTTTTTTTTCATATATACACCCAGCTTTTATTAAACATGAAAACTCTTAGATATTTATTAAGTGTCAACTACTTTTTTATTTACTGCCGGCAGTTCCCATTTCCCGGTCACTTGAAAACATTAAACCAGACTCTTTCCACTTGCACTCCAAACGACCCCACATCTTTTTGTTGTGTCGTTTGGAGTGCGACTGGTAAGGGATTGAGGTAAAGGCAGCTTAAGATTGCGAGGGATGAACAAGTTCATAAAAAGGGAATAATTATTGCTATAAAGAGAAATTCGAAAGGAGAATATATTGCAGTGTGGCTTAGTAATAAAAACCCCCGAACAGAAGATCCGGGGGTAAGAAATTTATATCATCATAATTATTTGAGCAGGATCATTTTGCGAGTTGCAGATAAATCACCGGAATTTAGTCGGTAGAAGTAGATTCCGCTGGGAGCAGTTGAGCAATTATCCGTAAGTCCCTGCCATTCAACAGAGTAGTCACCTGCATACTGAAATTCATTAACCAGAGATTTAATATGCTGTCCTTTGATATTAAAGATATCAAGTTTCATATCACCAGCCTGAGCCAGTTGGTATCTGATTACAGTGCTGGGATTGAAGGGATTGGGATAATTGCCAAGCAGTTGTGTAACGGATGGGATATAAGCATCCAGCAGTTCTTCTTTGCTGATGATCAGTGAAGTGCAGATGCCATTGATCCAAAGCTCGAATTTGAGGTCAGTGTCAGATTCATACGAGAGCAGCGGGATATCCAGAAGCGAACCATGACAGGATTCGGCGCTGGCAAAGGCTGTCTGCCAGGTTTCAGCCTGATTAAAGACAGTCATTATTTTATCACTATAGAAAACCGGAATTCCCAGTATTTCGTAATTTTGTGTTTTAATAAACAGGCTATAGACATCATCATCACTTTTCAGACGGATAGAATTATCAACCAGGTTATAGTCAATCAGGGCAGGCGAGGGCTTGGCGAGACGCAGATTTTCCACTGGGAATTCAGTAATGATACCCACGCAATATTGCAGGATCAGGGAAGCGTCATAAGCTTCTGTGAAATCATTGCCATCTACATCAGAGCGAAGGAGACGCCAGTATTCCCAGGGCAGCGGAGCAAATGGAACTGGGTCAATGCCGACTGTGTACTGAAGAACCAGGGAAGCATCGAGTGCTTCAACAACACCATTATCATCAACATCACCATAAGCAATATCACCACCGACGCTGAGTGTGATGGGTATCGTAGTGATCAGCCGGCTGTCATTGATGATCAGGTTGGCGGTATAAATACCTTGTTCAAGAGAGCTGGAATCGAATGTAATCGTGATCTGGTCTGCTTCACCACCATTAAGGATGCCATTATATTGGCTGAGCATCGCCCAGTCGAGAGGCAGGATTTCGCAGCTAAGCGAAATGGTGCCGGAAATCTGATGCGGGGCAGAGCCATAATCGTCACCGATCAAAGTCCAGGTAAGGTTCAAATTTCCTGCCTGATTGGCATCAATTGACACAGTAACTGAGGCAGTTGCGGTCTCTCCGCCATAAATCTCACCCCAGCCGCCATCGGGATCATTCCATTCTATGGCGACACCATTGCCGGAAGAACCATTATATATCAAATCTCCAGAACCTCCCGTGAAATCAGTGGCAGAAATCACATTCACACCGGTAGGAAAATCAATTATTATATCCGTCAGCCATTCGGAATCGCTGCTGTTGTTATAAACTTCCAGATTCCAGGTTACAATCTGACCTGGAATATAGGTTTCTGCATCACAGGTGAGGGTAGAACCCTGAATATTGCGGTCAGTTTCCAGAATACTCAAATAGTAATAAAGTGTTCCACCTCCGGTATTGGCGATGGTGAAGCTCTGGGAAGCTGTAGAATTCAATTCAATAACTTGAATGATTTCATCTACATTGCATGACATATCGGGAGGCTGGGGGACTCCAATTGCCGGGAAGACAATATAATCCAGCCAGGCACAATCGGAACCGGTAGAAACAGAACCGTCTTTGTCATAGATCCAGGAGAATTCATGCGAGCCGGCAGAAACAGGAAATGAAACCTGAGCCCAGCCAAGAGTACCGCTCCAACTGCCAAGTTGAACGTCATCAATATAGAATAAGAGAAAATCATAGTTAACTTCGGAAGAAATCTTGCGATAGAAGCTGATTTCATCATCATAGAGCACATCGAGTTCAAGAAACAGCGAGGAAATTTGACTATTGCCGATATCACCTGAAACAGCACAATAGCTGCCTTCGAAAGGAGCTGCATTAGTAACGAACCAGTTGGCATTGCCACTTGTTGTCCATTCCCAGTTGTTCAGGTTTCCGCTTTCAAAATCTTCCAGGTTCATTCCGACATTGAGAGAAAAATTGCCGATGAAGGCAAGTTGAGTTCCTGCGGTGATTTCTGCCGAGAAATATACTGCTTCCCCCACGGGACAATCTTCTGATACTTCCAGCATAAAAGGATAGGTATCACTATCGCCGGGCAGGATTTCGGGAATAAAAGACCAGGTATTCATTACGGTGATATAATCACTATTCGTGCTGACCATACAGATCACGCTCTCCAGCAGAGAACTGCCGTTATTAACAATTTCCAGTTCCATATCAGCGGTTTCTCCCGGATCAAGTCTGCCGTTATTATTATCATCGCTGATAATATAAACATTTCCCAGCCCTATAACAGGAGCATGGGCAGTCAGATCCAGAAGAGCTTCATTTGAGCCTTGATCATAAGTGAAGTCAAAATTAATCTGGAAATTATACTGGTCGGGAATATTAACGGCTGCCTGGAAGGTGAATCCGCTAATAGTCCCAATTTGACCAGCCGCAATATTTGGGAAAGTGACAGTACTGTTCGTTACTGTAATATAAGGATCAGTAATGGACATTACGGCAGAAATGTTTGTGGCATTTTCGACGCCGATATTTTCCAGATCGAGGCTGAGACCTATTGTTTCGCCAAAATCTATTAATTCATCTCCATTATCAGAGGTGATAGTATAGTCAAAGATGGAAAGAAAAGCACCTTCATTAGGCACCAGTGGAATTTCAGCAAAATATGGTTCGCAGTTTTGACAGGTGATCACCAGGTCAAGTGTTCCGGCATTATTCAAAGCAGGAAATTCCAGAACAAGATCACCATTGGAATCTGCCAGTCCGCAGGCAATTAATTCACCATCGAGTGATAAACCGGCATAGGAGTAGCGTTCTGCGCTTAGCACAAAACTTGTGTTGCCGATGAACATCTGGCTGGCATGAACTGCAGGATTTATCTGTGGAACTCCAAAATAGGGAACCAGAGAAGGATCACCCATCAGACTATAGATCTCCCAGTAGTAATTAGCGGACCCCCCGCCCTGGACTACTGCGAGATTACCTGCCATTATAACGGCTGCCTGAGCTGTGTACCACTCCGGGAAATCTTCGCCGTGATCATGGAACATGCCGTCATAAGCACCGGGTCCTGTTCCATTATAAGTAGGGTTGGTGATTATGTTGCCATAACCGACACCCCACCAGTAGTCCTCGTTCCAGTAAGTAGAATTCGTACCGCCAATATAACCGATAGCTCCAGCGTTTTCTTCACGCAGCCAGGCTTCGCCAAAGCATTCGCCAATCTCAAATTTATTCGTCAGGCAGCAGTTCCCTACTACAAGAGGATATTCATGATCATTCTGCAGTCCATTGATATCGCCGATAGTGAATTCAGGATTTCCCCAGGAAGTTGAAGAGCCATGAGCCGTATAATTAGCAAAACCAACTCCATCAGAAATGTCCTGAATAATCTGATTACTGCTGTTGCCGGATGCGGGGTAGAGGTAAGTATGCGATGTGATATTATGGGCGGCATTAAAATAAAGACTGGTGCCATAATTTATCTGACCGTTAGCCCACGTTGAGCTGTGAGTGGCATCCACTCCGGCGATCATAACCACCTCAGCCAGATAGGATGGATCGGGCATTGTGAACATTTCATATTCGAGAGTTTTATCAATCTGAGGCTGCAGTTCGGCAGTAGTCCGGGCAGAAAACCTGCCATAATATATCTCAGGCATAAAATCGCCACCTTCCAGTCTCACATAGTTCAGGTCAGTAACATGATTGCCTTGAGACCCGTTATAAGCCGGTATCTGGGCTGTATCACCCACAAAAAGTATGAAAGAAGGTGCCGGATCTTCAGGCGTGGATTCATTCCAGAGACTTGCTATATAATTTGCTATGGCAGTTGTGCTGGTCCCTATTTCATTGGTATAAGCCTCAATTACGTTATAGCCCTGTAGTACTTTCCATTCGATAAAAGGTTGTAACTGAGCTGAAAACATGATATCCGAGATGATCACGTATTTAATCGGGTAGCGTGTGATGTCATCCCTGATTTCCAGAGGTGAATAATTTATCACAGAACTGGAATATACTTTTTCGTAGGCTGGTGACCACGTCCGGGTTCGCAATTCTTCAGTTGCAGCAAGATCACTGCCAACAAAAGTAACAGTGGCGTTAACATTAGTGTATATCTTCACCTTTTGCTGGGCAGGATTATAGGCAATGGGACAATAAGTTACACTGAAAATTCTAAGTCCTCTGAGAATACCGATTTCTTTGCAGGTAAATATCTCAGCGCCATACCAGTTGTCCAGATTGTAAGCAGCCTGGTTATAAATAAAAGCAATGTTTGCCGGATCCGCGCTTTTGGGGACAGGTGGCTGGACTGGCAGCAGTTGATTGCCAATTCCCAGTTTAGAAAGCATGTATTCGCTGCTCTGGTAATCATTTATTTCTACTTGTATATCTGCTCCCAGAGGGACAGCGATCAACTCTCTTTTTACCGGCAGGAGTGGACTTCCGATTTCTCCTTTGTAACCAAAACCGGGTATGATCAGTTCGCTGAATTCTCCCAGTTGTGTACTTACCGACAGCAGGTTGACCTCATTTATGGCTGACTGGAATTCCAGTTCTTCAGATTGCTGGCTGATCAATTCTATTCCGTTATAATTCCCCGAAAGCTCTAGATCCAGACTGCTGGCTGTTAAAGATGTCAGCAGTGCATATAATAAAATTAAAAATATTACCTTTCTCATATATATTCTCCTTGAGACATATTTCTACATAAACCATTTATGCATAAATTATTCCAAAGAGGAGGCAATTCTGGAAATTTTAATTCATTACGAAGTAATCGAAAGGTCTCTATCCAAATAACAGTAAGTCTTATTGATTCTCTTTTCTAAGATCTTCCAGAAATTTCAGGACATTTTCGTTGTGTTTTTTTTCTTTAGTTGCTGACATGATTGCTGCAGTAAGGTCAATATTATTATCTTTTATAATTGTTTTCAATTCATTTATATAGATAGTTAATTTATTTTTTACTACATCCCAGACTATTTCTTCATCAATTCCAAAATAACCGTGAATAATTTGATTTCTAAAATCTACCAATCTTCGATATTTTGCATCAATGGCATTTAATTTTAAAAGACTATTAGTTGCCTCACCAATTAATTCCAGCTCTCTGATTGTTGCATCCCATTCTAATTCACTATGAAAAAAACTCTTCAACATTTTTAAATTTTTCCATATATCTTACTATTTTACTATAAGCAATCAAGATATCTACTATATATAAACTAATATCCCTATTATACATAGATTATCTCATTTATGATTTTCTGCTTAATCAGCAGGCGCAGGTTTTTTTCTAAACCTAAATCCACATTTTTCTTAAGATTATCCTCCAAAAACTCCTTCAAATCAAAATAATTGTCAAAACTTGACGGCATATCAACAATTATGTCAATATCGCTGTCAGAAGCCTGATTATCTCTTGCATAACTGCCGAACAAGCCAATTCTGGTTACTTTGAATCTTTTCTGAAGCAATTCTTTATTCTCCTTCAGGAAATTCAATATCTGGTCTTTCGTCATATGTTATTCCTCATTTTGATTTTCTTATTCCACAGAAAAAAATTTCCGGCTCAATGTGTAAAGCATAATTTTCCGGCATCAATGCAAATATAGCAAATAAGCCAGTAGAGTAGGGACAGGCTTCTGGCTTTCCATTTGCTGTCCCTTAATAAAATAAATCCCGGCTTTCGAGAGAATAACCTGCTAACCGGAATTAAATTTACATTCTTTGTCCGTTTTCAGAGCAGGTTAAAGACTTGGACATATCCCGATATCTGACATCATCCTTGAACGAAATCATACTATCATTACTGTATTGAGGACGCGGAAGCCTATGTTGTTGTTGTTACGATTAGCGACACGACAGTTGTTGGCATTGTTGTTCCAGCTACCACCGCGTTTCACACGGTTAGACCCGCTTACAGTCTTTACCCGTAAAAAATAAAAAGAATTCTCTAACCGTGAAAGCCGCTAAAGTACGCGAAAAAATACAAGAAAAAGCAGCAAAATTAAAGCTATCTTTGCAAATGGCTTTCATTTTTATCCAGTCTCACTTTCTCATTTTCACATTTTCTCACTTTCAATGTCAATCTCTTCCTTTCGTGTTATTTCGCGGTTTTCGCGGTTGATAATCTTCATTCTTTTCTTGTGCTGATTCTTCTACTGGAAAAGAAAGAACCAAAGAAACTTGTACCTATTTTCAACCCTTATCTTTTATAGCCGTCTCAGTTGCTGCTTTTAATCAAAAGAATTCCTCGACGCTCTGCGTCGGGGTAAATAGGAAAGTTTGAAAACCTGGGTTTTCATTCACACACTTTCCTTATGATACCTCGGGGCTTGCCCCGGGGTAGTTCATTAAATCCTTTTGCTTCGCTTTTTGATTTATTAGACGCAGCAACTGAGACATATTTATTCATTCAAAATTTAAAACTTAACATTCATAATTATTCTGCTGCCCTGAGGATGCGGAAGCCTATGCTGAAGTACCAGTGGCCGGGAAGGCTGCTGTTACGATAAGCAACACGGCAGAAGCCGGCATCACTGAACCAGCTACCACCACGTAACACGCGATAAGACCCGCTATTAGGTCCCGTTGGATTAATATCCGGACTTGATCCATAATAACTACTCGAATACCAGTCATTACACCACTCCCAAACATTTCCGCTCAGGTCATAAATATTAGGCTGATTAGATTCTTTTGTCCCTACTTCATGTGTCTGGGAACCGGAATTTGAACTATACCAGGCATAATCTCCCAAATTATCTGTTGTGCCACTGTAACGATAATTATCTGCCCAGTTTACGCCTCCTCTCGCGGCAAATTCCCATTCCGCTTCGGTAGGAAGTCTATAGCCATCTGCACTAAAATCACAGCTCCAGTCTGATAAGTCATAACAGGGCGTAAAATCTTCCTGCTCACTTAATGCATTACAATATTCCACGGCATTATACCAGGTCACGTTATAGACCGGATAAATATCGCCAACTCCATAACCATTAGCCGGATTCCAGTCCATCACGGCTTCATATTCATCCTGCGTTACTTCATACTGCCCAATCAAGAAACTGTTAAGCGTAACCTCATGAACAGGTAATTCACCTGTTTCCCCTTCATTAAAATGGTCGCCCATCTCAAAAGTGCCGCCTTCCACATAGATCATGCCTTCAAATCCGGCACCATTACGGTCATCAGCCGTTATCTTGATCATAGTGGGAATATTCAATACTTCCGGATGATCAGCAGCAAAATCCCAGGTTACCTGCTTACCATTACCGGAAACAATATCATAATCAATATCACCTGCCACAAAGGCAATCACATAATCCCAGCTTTCGCCTTCATCATCAGAGGCTCTAATGCTTACCAGCATAATATCACCATCAGCATCTGCCAGGTCATAAGAAATATCAACTATATAACTGCCATCATCACGCTGCTGCACAACGACATTACTAACTACCGGGGGCTCATTACAAAACAAACTAAGTCCAACAAAAATCAAAACAACCAAAAATATCTTCTTCATCATAACTCCTTTAAAATTTTTTAACCGCGAAAGCCGCTAAAGTACGCGAAAAAATACAAGGAAAAGCAGTAAAAATAAAAGCTATCTTTGCAAATGGCTTTCATTCTTTTCAATCTCACTTTCTCATTTTCACATTTTCTCACTTTCAATTTTAATTTCTTCCTTTCGCGTCATTTCGCGCTTTTCGCGGTTGATAATCTTGTTTCTTTTCTTGCTGCGGGTTCTTCTACTGGGAAAACGTCTATCATATCAACGGAATACATCAATATCAAGCTGGCATCATAAGCCTCAATTTCCGTGTTTCCATCCACGTCTGAAATTGTCTGTCGCCAGTCTTCCCATGGTAAAGGCACGCCCTGTGGCTCCATCAGGCAGAAGTACTGCAAAACCAGCGAGGCATCAAAGCTTTCCACCAGCGTATTATTATCTACGTCACCATAACACACCGAGCTAAGCAGACATAATCCTGATATACCTTCACCAATATGGTTCTCTTCTTCACTCATGGAAGAAAGATACGCAAGCGCCGAGACGCCTTCTCCGATATGACCCAAATCCTCCTCCATTGAAGAAAGAAATGTCAGTCCCGATATGCCAAAACCAATATGGTTCTCTTCCTCACTCATAGAAGAAAGATACACCAGCGCCGAGATGCCATCTCCGATATGACCCAAATCCTCCTCCATTGAAGAAAGCAGTGTCAGTTCCGATATGCCAAAACCAACATGGTTTTCTTCTTCAATCATAGAAGAAAGATACACCAGTTCTGATACATCCCAGACAATAGCTGCTATGACGGGCAATACAAAGATCAACAGCAATAGTAAAACATAGATTCGTTTAAAGCTCATAAAATACCTCCTAATTAATTATTTACATCAAAACATATTAACCACCATCCTTCGCTTCATCCGTCATTGAAATTATGGATGACTTTCAGAAAGCTATGGCACGGCAGGCGAAAGCCGCAAAAGTACGCGAAAAAATACAAGAAAAGGCAGCAAAATAATAGCTGTCTTTGCAATTGGCTTTCATTTTTTTCAGTCTCACTTTCTCATTTTCACATTTTCTCACTTTCAATCTCTTCCTTTAGCGTCATTTCGCTCATTCTTGATGAGCCGGAAGCTTGCGAAGGCTATTCGCGGTTGAAAATCTTATATTCTATTATCTTCATACATATCCAACCTCAGCAGATATCCTGGTAAACATAGCCTTCAATAATCTTTCATTTCTTATTTAAACAATATACAAGAATTTAATCTTATTTGTCAATTCAAACATAATCCTATCTGAGACAGATATCCAGATATTTGTATTTTCTGATTTACAACCTATCCCTTTGGACATACATTATAGGAAAGTAATAATGTTGCCAAACCTGGCATAAGAGAAAATTAACGGGGTTGGATTTTCACCAATTAGATACACACCACGTGGTGACGCAACGGAATTAAAACCACCAGTCTGGCTGAGGTTCAGGAAGACAGAAGGCACGATCCAGTTGTTTTAATAGCGATGTTTCTGCCTTTAGATCATCGCTAATTGCCAGTCCGCTGGCTGGTTTCACACCCAGCCACAATCTGCTGAAGGCGTTTATGCTGGCATGAAGATACGGAAGATTGGGGCGAAAACCCTTAACCATTTCGGATTTCTCTCCCAGACGCAGATAATATTCGCCTTTGCATCCCTGCCAATTGCTGTTTTCCGGTAGATACTGCTCGACAGGGTCTGTCAGTTTAACATTTAATTCCAGTGTTTTAGTATTGAGTGATGTTTCCCGCAGGCAGGCAATAGGATCAAGCATTCTAATCTGCCAATATGCATAGGAATTGAGGTAGTTCTGGAATTTGTCGCTTTTGGTCACTGCTTTACTGTGAATTGGCTTTTTCATAAAATCTATTAGCTGGATATCAGCCGGCTCTGTGATCGAAATCTCTCGCACCTGATTATTAAATGATTGCAGAAGTGATAATAATTCCAGATACTGCTCATTAGTTTCATAGGCACACCACATCACATGATATGGTCCCGATTCCTTTCCGTGCGGGTCTATCCAGATATGATGCGTTAATCTGCCTGTTTCGTCGTAATAACCCAGACCAAAACCTTTTTTGGAAAATTCCATCTCCGATTTTGTGGCAATGGGTGACAGCATATCAAATCGTCCATGCAGCTTTAAACGATTCAGCCGGTTCGCATGAACGGCTTCATAATCCTTGATCGTAAGACGCTTTGGTATCCGGCATTTCACTGGTATATTCAATTCCGCAGGATCAACATGCAATTGCTTGAAATAATTCCCGGTTCCATAGCCCAGTTTGTTATAAAATCCCTGCTCAAACATCCCCAGGACACTTAAAGGTATTCCACGTTCCGCTTCGTTAACCAGCAGTCTGGCTAAAGCTCGACTGGCTAAACCATATTTCCTGGCTATAAGAGAGACCGTTAATGCATTGATCACGTTGGCTTCTATCATGGTATCCAGATACTGCATCTGTCCATCAGTAACCATTGCTGATGCTTCCACAGACCCATCTATCTCAGCGATTATCACCCTTGAATCGCGGATGATCTCCTGCATCGTGCTGTCCATTTTCTCTTCCAGCCACCCGCATTCTTCCCAGATACGCACTATCGCTTGAAAATCTCTCTCCTCATAATCCCTGAATATTATCTTAGGCATTATTTAATTCTTCTGCTATCTGGCACGCCAGCTTCACATTGTTTTCCACCAGCCGGATATTAGTCTCCAGCGAACTACCGCCCGTGATTTCCGTTATCCGTTTCAATAAAAATGGCGTTACCGCTTTCCCGGTGATATTCATTGTTTTCATATCAGATATTGCCTGATCTATGATCAATGCCATCTCATCCCAGGGAATTTCATATTCATTCGGTATCGGATCAGCGATCAATATTCCGCTTTTTAATCCTGATTCCAGTTGTTTTTTATAAATCTCAGCAATTTCTTTAACACTGTCTATTCTGCTTACCTGCCAGGGTGTTCTTGAGGAATAAAATCCCGGGAAAATATCTGTTTGCCAGCCGTAAACCGGAACTCCTGCTGTTTCCAGGTATTCCAGCGTTTTGCCTATGTCCAGTATCGCCTTTGCTCCGGCTGAAACCACAATGACCGGAGTCCTGCTCAATTCTGTCAGGTCAGCGGAAATATCAAAACTCTCCTCAGCTCCCCGGTGCACTCCGCCAATTCCGCCAGTAGCCATTACCTTGATCTCAGCCGGGCAGGCACAATACATCGTAGCTGCCACTGTGGTTGCTCCTGTTTCCTTATTGACCAGCATTCTGGCAATATCCCGCGTTGTCACTTTCTTCACGTCTTTTGCTGTTGCCAGATGTTCCAGATCTTCCGGTTCTGCTCCGATCATTATTCTGCCTTCTCTAAGGAATATTGTTGCCGGGCAACAGCCATATTCACGCACTAAATTCTCCAGATGCCTTGCAGTCTCCAGATTCTGAGGATAGGGCATTCCATGTGCAATGATGGTTGATTCCAAAGCAACTATTGGGATATGATCACGCTTTGCCAGTTCCATTTCGCTGGAAAGGATAGTATTGTCACTTCTCATATTGGTCTCAGGGTTTTTTAATTATTTCTACCTGCAGTTTTTTTACTCCAAAAGGTATTAGACCCACTTCATTGGCAGCAGAATAGGAAAGATCAAGGTCGCGTCCCGGAATAAAAGGTCCCCTGTCATTTACGCGAACCTCCGTTGATTTCCCCGTATCCGGATCTGTTACCCGCAACTTTGTATTAAAAGGTAATTCCTTATGGGCGCAGGTGAATTTGTACATGTCAAAGGTTTCTCCATTCGAAGTCGGTCTGCCCTGAAATTTATCCGCATAAAAGGAGCAGACCATCCATAGCTTCTCGCCTTCTTTGGCTGCTGCCTGTTTATGTGATTTATCTGTTCTGTATTGTGCATGATGACGCTTATATCCACCTTCGGTTTTATAAAGCCTGCCGGCGCAACCGCTCAGGAAAAGTAATATCAGTATGATTAATATCTTAAAATATTTCATAAGCTTCACGGCAGCAATGGCATGATCCTTCTACCCATCCCGGTAGTGGGATCACTGCCCATCGGCGAATTGTCATAAACTTCCACTACATAATATATTACGCCTATGAAATCAATACTGAAAGGTCCATGAAAATAGTTATGTACCTTATTGATCCACGTCACTACCTGGCGTTCATAATCCGTGAGTTCAGGATCTTTTGGATCCAATAACCGGGCAATGGTCTTTAATTTATAGGATGGAAAATCCAGAAATACTATAGTAGAAACCGGATTATAAACCTGGTTCAAAAAACTCTGCGTCATATACTTTGGCTGGGAATACAATTCCAGGGAGCCTTGTTTATCAAGATCAAAATTCTCTGCCAGATTTTCATAAAAGCCTTCCAGTATCTCCAGCTTCCTGGGCATCAATTCCTGCTCGGTGGAGTCCAGCAACGCCATCATCTCTGCCATCTTCTCGGGTTTGGGTATAAATCCCATGCCCTTTACAGCATTATTCAAACTGAACTGAGCATCAGATCGTCTGTAACCATAAGTCGCCACCATTCCATTGTGCGGTCCCGCCAGTTCGGGTCCATTTCCATCTCCTTCTCGCATCATCATCTTCCGGATATCTTCCAAAAATCCCATTCTCCGATCTTTATTCCATTCCAGAAAACTCTCAGGTAATTCTACAGTCTCAAATTCCAGTAATCCACCTTCAAGGATCCTCGCTGTTATTGTCTTATCGCCTGCATTTACTGGGAAAACATTCTCCTGACGGCAATACCCGTCCTTCCAGAAACTAGTACTATCCGGCTGCTTTACCTCACATGATACTATTAATAAAAGTAATATAGACACAAAAATTTTAAGAACATTTTTCATGGCAATCTCCCGATTTTTTCTATTTTGCAAAATTATTTATAGATTTATACCTGTCAATTTATTATCGGCTGCTCTGGCATCCTCCATTCAGAGATTAACAGGCATACTCCCTTTTTAAATCAGCAAAGCATAGATATTATTATATTACAAAGATAGTTATATCGCCACAAAGGGGCAAACCCATGTGTCTGCCCGTACGGTAGAGGAGATATTTTTAAAATTAAGGGGGATGCCTGAATATTATTTTATGCTTGACAAATAATCGAAGTGAAACAGGAAATTGAATTAGACTGGTAATGGGCGATTGAAATAGAAGATATATTTGAATGGGTGTCACGGAAATTATTAAAAGGGCTATATTAGTCGGAGGTTAATATGCTGATTATACCTGGTTCTCATTCTTTATTAAAAATTTTAATAATCTTATCATTAACTCTATCAATATTTTTAGAATTGTCTGCTTCCGAATATCTCGTTCCCAGGCAGGCGATAAGTATTGATTATGCAGATATTGATCTTGATAATGATCCGGATATTGTCGTAAGTTGTTATTATACCAATGTTATTCCAGATACGATTGCAATATTATTAAATAACGGTGCAGGTTATTTCACTGTAAATTTTCTTGAGAAAGAGACAACTCATTTTTTTAAATGTTTCAAAGTTGATAATGATGATCTACCTGATCTGGTTACAAAGATATTTGAAGATTATCAATTTGTTTATTACCATAATAATGGGGATGGGAGTTTTACTGAAGCTGTTTCCATTCATTCTACAGTAACAGACTATCAAGAAGAGATGGTGGTTTCTGACATAAATAATGATGGGGATAATGATATAGTATTTTGGAACACAGGATTTGATTCATATTGGGGAATATTACATAACAACGGGAATGGAGGTTTTACAGAGAATGTATATTATACTACAGAAACCAATACAATGGATTTAAATGTAGGAAAAATTGACAACGATGAATTTGATGATATACTAATAGCCACAGGAGAGGGACCATTAATATTCTATAATAATCTGCCTAATTTCATTGAGAGTGTTCCGGATTCAATTCTATGCACTAATATATTTAACCTTGATATGGATAATGATGGGGATAATGATGTCGGACTTTTTCAATATTACTCTATGGGTGGATTCCAGTGTAGATTAAAGATATTGTACAATTCGGGAGATGGCATTTTTACATATGCAGATACACTTCTACTCCCTTGTGGAGCGATGATAAACGATATAAATGATTTCAACAATGATGGATATCCTGATCTGGTTTACAATACTGGTTATCCGGATGAATCAATATATGTTACAATAAATAATCAAGATGGAACTTTTTACGAACCTTTAAATTATCATATAGGTTTCTCATTTATTTTTACAAGCTGTTCAACTGATTTCGATAATAATGGTTATACTGACCTGGCAATAACAGGTTATAATGTAGATTATACTCATGATGGCATTAGAATACTCTTTAATGATGGAACGGGAAATTTTGTGGACGAGCCGCAAACAGACAATACTGAATGTAAAATTGAAAATGTAAAATGTAAAATTAATAATTACCCAAATCCCTTTAATCAAAAGAATTCCTCGATGCTCTGCGTCGGGGTAAATAGGAAAGTTTGAAAACCTGGGTTTTCATTCACACACTTTCCTTATGATACCACGGGGCTTGCCCCGTGGTCTGGAGTTTGGACATTTTAAAGCTCACACAAGTAGGTAATATAATAAAATTAAT
>CAZAHZ010000030.1:0-18247 GCA_964485055.1 uncultured Candidatus Cloacimonadota bacterium | reverse complement strand
TTCTCCCTGATACCAGCAATCAAGCCCAAATTCACCTTCTGCATGAAAACTCAGCCCCACCATCGTTCGCGGTGCCACAATCTGGTTAAAGCCCATCGGTGATCCCTGCCACCGGAATTCATAATCACCCCGTTCCCGCACATAAAACACCGTCTCGCCCCGAAATTCCTGAGTCCCCGACGGCAAAATATAAGGCGTATAATAATTCAGCTTTTTGATCACGCCGGCATAATCTGCCTGCCGTGGATTGGAAATCCTCGCTGCATATTTCCGTATCCATTCATTCCGTATCGTCAATGCTGTCCGCTCATAATAAGATACCGGCTCATAAGGATATTTCTCCTGCTCACCATTCCGTTTATTCCGGTACACCACGCCCTCAAATTCACCATGTATCTCAAAATTCTCTTCTGCAAAAGAGATCTTATTCTTCCCTGTCCGCTTATTCATCTCAGCCTCCTATATATTTTTTCAAGCAACATCTAACATTATATAATTTATAGGTCTTATAAGTCCTATACGTCCTATATGACCTATATCTCTTCCCCCTCACTCCAACTTCCCCCGAATATATAGTAACCCAAAATTGGAATTAGACAAGAACAACTTAGCACAATCTGACATTATTTTGTTAGATTGTGCTTAGTTGTTACTCTAATGGGGCACGGTAAGGGGGTTAAAGAGGGGTGGTAAAGGGGAGAAGAAGGGGTTGTGATGGTGCTTTGGTGGCGTGGTGATGGTTGCTTTGGTGGCGTGGTGATGGTACTTTGGTGGCGTGGTGATGGTGCTTTGGTGGCGTGGTGATGGTGCTTTGGCGGTGCGGTGCGGGGGAGAATGGATCGGTGGATTAATCAGGGTGAGTTATATGTAGCCTTTCTTCCAGTTCTTTCACTTTATCACGGAGTTCTTTAATGCGGAATTCTCTGCCGACAAAGAGCTTGTTATAGCGGATGAGTTCAGCATTTTTTTCTTCAAGTTCCTGAGTGCGATCTTTAACGAGCAGTTCGAGGTTATTACGGTAATTATTCAATTCTTCTTCCTGTTTTTTTCTTTCAATGATCAATCTTGCGGAGCCTTGCAAGCCAATTAATTTGCCATCTCTGACCAGGAGTCGTCCGATAATCTCAACTGGTACGAGTTCACGATTTTTATTAAAAAGTTTTACTTCAAAAATATTGTATTTGGAAGTTTTAAATTTTTTAATAGAAGTCAGAGTGAGTCGTGCAACTTTTATAAACTCTTTTCTGGAGGTATGTTCCCAGAAATTAGTGCCGATCCATTCTTCGGGTTTAAAGCCAACCAGCAGGAACAAAGAGGGGCTGATGTAAGTGAATTTGAGTTTTGTGGTCATCTGCCAGATGCAATCAACGGAATTTTCGGCTAATAGGCGGAACATTTCTTCATTATTATGGATAGTTTTTTCTGCTTCAATTCTTTCTGTGATGTCCCTGGCAAGACCCAGGTAATGGATTTGATCATTGATCTTTATCCTGCCGAGAGAAATTTCCACGGGAAAGATATGCCCATTTTTACACTTATGCTGAGATATAAATGTATGTGCAGAACCTTCCTTAACATTATTCCAGAAATCTTCTTTTTCTACCTTGAGATGATAATCCGGAACAATATCTGTCATCGACATGTTTAGTAATTCGTTGCGAGTGTAGCCATATTTTTTTTCGGCACTAATATTGACTTCAATAATTCTGCCATTTTTATCATGGACAAAGAGCATATCCGGCGCCTGGTTGATCAAAGCACTGAATCGTTCATTACTTTCTTTTAACTTCTGGTCTGCTTCATATCTGGTAGTAATATCGTGAACGGCTACTATACGCAGTTTTTCGCCATACTGATCAATACTCCGGGCTTCCAGTTCGGCAAAGAAGAGACTGCCATCTTTACGTTGAGCCTGTATCACATAAGGTTCAGCATAATTTTTTATAATTTTTTCTTTAACTTTATCAATAGAATCGCCAATATTTACATACTCCAGGAGATTTGCACCGAGGCATTCTTCTTTAGTATAACCGGACATTTTGCAGAATGATTCGTTAACATCCTGAATAATACCTTCTTTGTGTAAGATGACACCTTCAAAGGTAACTTCTGCGAGCAATCGAAAACTTTCTTCACTCTTTTGCAATTTATTCCTGGCAATGTTTCGTTCTACAATATTACCTATCAGGATGGCGATGCTATGCAATCGCATTTTAGCAAGTTTGAAAAAATAAGGAGGTCTCTTCTTGTAGTCTGCAGCTTTATTTTGCAGAATATTAATATCAAGATTGAATTTTTGAGCAAGTTCGGCAAGCACTTTTTCATCGTCAGAGGGATTGCCATATCCGATATTGATAGCGCCAATCACTTGACCATCTGCAAAAATCGGCTCGGCATAAAGATGAATGCCACCAACACATTCAATATCTGTAGCCAGCTTTGAAACCATGGCAGCTTTGGCAGAATCATTCCAACAATTCTCATGGCAAAGCCATTTTCCGGAAGACAAGGCAGTTTTGTTATCAACATCACCACATAGTTTTCGCGAAGCAGCGTCCATTAACTGGCACCAGCCGGACTCAAATATACCGAAGGCATAATCACCGTTTTTCTCGTATATTGCGAGTGAAGTATCAAGCAGTTCCATAGCATCGATAGTAATATTTTTCAGAGTTTCCTTGCCGACGCTGTCAAGAATCAGGCGGGAAGTGTTTAGTTCTGTGACATCACCATAATCGGGAATGTATTGATATTTATCTTCTTTTGAGATCTGATCTGCACTTTCGAGTAACCATTTGAATGCCATCCATTCCTGCAGATCATTATCTGTGACGCTGTATTTTTCCTGTTCAGAAATGGTAGCGTCGCGTTGTTGAGCTTGGGGATCTTTTAATTTTTTTTTATTCGGTTTAGCAAATAAAGACATTATCTACCTCTCTATATATAAATCCAACTTTTTTAATAATATAACAATTAAACCGAGAACGTCAACTTAAACTAATCAGGAGGCAAATAAAGCTCAAGCCTCTCTTATATTGAGCAGCCTCTTATCTGAGGTGGTTGTCCCTGTATTCATTAACAGGCATCCCCCTGTTTTATATCAGCCAGATATAGATATTGTTATATTACACAGATAGTTATGTCACCACAGATGTAGGGGCAGACCCATGTGTCTGCCCTCTTTGCATGTTTCTAAGCAATCATATATATAGCTGGGATTCAGGTTATATAAGGGCAGACACATAGGTCTGCCCCTACGGTAGAGGAGATATTTTTTAAAATTCCGGGGGGATGCCAGTGAGTTCTTTAATGATTGACATTAAAATAGAGGCTATTATAAATGTTGATGAATAAAGAATTTTTGAAAGACAGGGAAAATAAAGAAAATGAGGTGTATTAATGGCAATGCAGGAAGAACTGGAAAGGCAGGGAAACTTTTTATTTAGATACCGCAGCTATTTTCCATTATTGTTTTTAGTAATTGGCTTAGGATATTACATTTTCAGAGAATTGAATTCAGTTGGCGGTGAGGAAACTATCTGGTCAAATATATATGAAATCGTCTGCGTGCTGGTCTGTTTTCTGGGGCTGGGGATCAGAATATTTGCGGTGGGTTATTCAGCAGATCGGACTTCAGGCAGAAATACCAGGAAACAGGTGGCAGATTCCATTAATACCACAGGGATCTATTCAGTGGTACGCCATCCTCTTTATATAGGTAATTATTTTATGTGGCTGGGAGTGTGTATGTTCATGGAGAGTATTTATTTTGTGATCATATTTACATTAGCATTCTGGATATATTATGAAAGGATAATGTATGCCGAGGAGCAATTTTTGAGAGTGAAATATGGAGAGGAATATTTAAACTGGGCAGATAAAACGCCGTTAATATTTCCTAAGTTTTCACAATATATAAGACCGGCAGGTGAATTTAAATTATTGAAAGTATTGAGGCAGGAGAAAGACGGATTATTTGCCTTTATTCTGATACTATTTATTTTTAAGACATTAAAGGAATATTTTCGGGAAGGCAGTATCATCGTAGATGAGACCTGGTGGTGGGTGTTATTTATTCTCGGTTTGCTGGTCTATGTCAGTTTGAAATTTCTGAAAAAGAAAAGAAAACTTCAGGAGAAGCGGATATCTCATTGATAAATCAGTCTGAATTGAAATTTTGTAATTATTTAAAATATTTATAGAAGTCACTGAAGTGACTATACAATCATTAGTATATTAACCACCAACTGGACGTTGGTGGTTAATGAGAAACAAGTTAATTGCCTGAGTAATCTGGTAAAAAAGAGTAAAGGAGAAACAGATATGAATCAATTAGAGAAATTGAGTTATTGTGGTATTTACTGTGGTGGGTGCGTGAATTTTAAGAAGAATTATGATTGTCAGGGCTGCAGATTTGAGGAGAATTTAGTTATTGACTGTCCCACCAGGGCATGCGCAATTGCCAGTGGATTAACTCATTGTGGAGAATGTGAAGAATTTCCCTGCAAAATGTTGAAAGATTTCTATGAAGACGGGATTCCTCACCATAATCTGGCATATAAAAATATGTTAAGGATCAATGAAATTGGGATTGATAAATGGTTTAAAGAACAAGAAGAACTTCTTGGATGCAATTGCGGTGACAAGAAGTAGTAATGTACTGAAAAGTGTAGGATTGCTCTTTTTTTTTCTGGGTAATCCTACATTCATTGAGCTAAACATGGATTCAAAAACAATCTAATTGATAGCAAGGGCTTTCAGATAAAATATTGAATTACATTCAATATTGATTTATAAAAGGGTGCAGAAATGAGAGTTAAATTTATATTGCTGATATTGATCTATGTGATAGGTGCAGGAGCTGCGAAGATAGACATCCTGGAAGTGCAGATGAAGAGCTTGGAAGGACTGTCACGCTTATTGGAACTCATAGAATAAATGGAGGAATACACTTGGCAGAATCCCTCGGCGGCACTTTGTTTCACCAGAGGCTATGCACCTTAATCCCCTAGCGGGGATATAATATAAATATTGTAAGATAAAAACTCAAAAAAAATAAGGGGGTGTAGGTAAATAATAAATTGCATTGACAACAAAACTTGAGAAATCATGTATTGAATGACATTCATTATTGAGGGAAAAAAGGGTGAAAGTATGAGGTTGAGATATTTTTTGCTTCTGTTGTTATTTAATGTATTGTTATCAGCAATGGATACAGACAGTCTGGAAACAAAGCTTCAGGGGCTCAAGAATGATGAGAGATTGCCCGTATTGCTTGAGCTATTGGAAGAATACTCCTATCAGAATCCCAGCCGGGCAATTGAGTATAGCCATGAGGCATTAGAACTGGCAGAATCTACTCATAAAACAGGATCAATAGCGTTGATCAGCAGGTATCTGGGAGATTCTTATTATTATCTGAACGAAATAGAACAATCACTGAACTGGTATGAGAAAGCAGCAGAACTGGTGAAGGAATTAGAGGGGGAAGAATCGCCGGCATACGAAAATCGTCTGGGAGACGTAGGATATTGTCAGGAATTACTGTTGCAATATGATGCATCAATTGAGACCTATAATAAAGCATTGAATATAGCGCGAAAAACTGGGGACTGGCAGGAGATCATCACAATTCTTAACAATATAGGAAACAATTATTATAAAATAGCACAGTATGTAAAAGCTATGGATTATCTTCAGCAGACATTGAAGGCAGAGGAAGAACATGGCGAAGAAGCAAATCTATCCGTGGTATTAAACAGCATCGGCATGGTATATCAAGCCTGGGGAGACAAGGAGAAAGCAATATTATATTATACCCGGGCTTTGGAGATAGACCGGAAATATATGAATCTGGATAAAATAGGGATAAGGCTGAACAACCTGGGAATACTTTACCAGGAACTGAATGATTATGATACAGCTTTGAATTATCTGAAAGAGGCTCTGGAGAATGACAAACATATAAATAATGAGTTTCGGCTGGCGATCAGGCTCAACAATATAGCCTCCATTTACATAATGCAAGGCGAATTTGATTCGACCCTGGTATATCTTCAGGAAGTAGAAAAATACCTGGAGAGCAATGCTGATATTGCTTTAAAGGGGACATATTATAGGAATTACGGAGGTTATTATTTTCAGCAGGATTTATATGATGAGGCGGTGAGATACCACAGAAAGAGTCTGGAGATTGCTGAGGAGTATAATCTTGATCAGCTCAGGCATTCCGGGTACAAGAATATATCAGTAGCTTTTGAGAAGACTGGGGATTATCAATCGGCTTATAAATATCTTAATGCTTATATAGCCCTTCATGATTCATTATTCACAGAAGAGAAGCTGAAACAAATTGCGGAACTGGAGCTGAAATATGAAACAGCGAAGAAAGAGAAGGAAATAGAGCTTTTAAAGAAAAATGCGGAATTGCAGAACTTGCAGCTCAGTTCAAACCGGCGGATGCGCAATCTTCTATTTCTTATATTGATTTTGATATTGCTTCTGGTAGCAGTTTTATTTATTTCATACCGAAGAAAAATGGAAGTGAAGCGAGTCTTACAGGAAAAGAGAGCTATGGAGCAATCACGGCTGGCGATACTGGGGGAGCTGTCAGCGGGGATAGTACACGAAATAAATCAGCCCCTGCAAAGTATATCTTTTACACTTGAGAACGTGAAAACAGCTTTGGAAGAAGGCTATGCTGAGAAGGAATATTTGGAGAAGAAAACTGGATATCTGAGTGAAGACGTATTGAGAATGCAGCGGATAATCAATCATATCAGAACATTTTCTCATCAGAAGACTGAGGAGAAGCGGGAGCCATTCAATATCAATGATAGTGTCCGCAATGCTCTTACTATGACTCAGGAAAGATATATCAAGCAGGGAATACAGATAGACCTTTCACTACCAGAGCATTTGCCATCACTAATGGGCAATATGTACAGTTTTGAACAGGTGATTCTGATACTGCTATCCAATGCCCGGGATGCGGTAGAAGAAAGGAGTTTAACTGCCGGGAAAGATTTTCAGAAGAAAATATATCTGGGCACACAGTTGAGAGGTGAGCAGTTAATAGTTGAAATTGGTGATAACGGAGATGGCATACCTGATGAAATAGTGGAAAAATTATTTGAGCCTTTCTTTACAACCAAGGCAACAGGTAAGGGAACCGGATTAGGATTATCCATAGCAAACGGAATAATCAATGAGATGGGCGGAGAAATTCGGATCAATACAGTAACTGGTAAGGGTACGATTATAAAATTGAGTTTTAATATATCAGGAGAATAGAAATGGATTTGCAGGTTTTAATACTTGATGACGATAAGCGAATAGCGGAAGAATTACAGGAATATTTGCAGCATCAGGGATTTCAGGCAGAAACAGCTAATGATATTAAGGCTGGTATGCAAATACTTAAGCGGGACAAGCCGGATATACTGTTTCTGGATGTAATGCTGGGAAAGGATAATGGACTGGAAATACTGGAAAAGGTAAAGAAGTATTATCCGGAAACAGAAGTGATAATGATCACCGGTCATGGAGATATGGATACCGTGATAGAGGCAATGCGACTGGGAGCAATAGATTTTTTAAAGAAACCCTTCCGGCAGCAGGACGCCAAAATTGCTATCAGCCGCACGAGTAAATTCGTAAAGATGCAGCAGAAACTATTGGAATATGAAGAGCGTAATTCTTTGATCTCCATGGAACTGGAGAGTAAACTAGAACGCGAATTTATCGGAGAAAGCCGGCAGATGCATGGTGTTTTGGAAAAGGCATTGAAGGTGGCAGGATACAACGTGAATGTTTTGATAACCGGAGAAAGTGGAACAGGTAAGGAAATTGTGAGCCGGATAATCCATTTTTCGAGCAACAGAAAAAACAGCAGTTTTTTCCCCGTTAACTGCTCGGCAGTACCAGAAAATTTGATGGAAAGTATATTCTTTGGGCATAAAAAAGGCTCATTTACCGGAGCAAGTGAAGACCGGAAAGGTGTTTTTGAGCTGGCGCGAGGTGGAACGCTATTCATGGATGAGATAGCCGATATGCCGGTGGAGATGCAGAGCAAACTATTAAGAGTAATAGAAGAGAAGAAGTTTCGGCGCATAGGCTCTGAGCAGGATATTGATTCTGATGTACGGATCGTGGCGGCGACAAATCATGATCTGGAAAAGTGCATAGAAAACGGGAGTTTCCGTCTTGATCTCTATCACCGGTTGAATACGATAATCATTACTATCCCACCTCTGCGCGAGCGTAAAGACGACATCAAACCACTGGTAACGCATTTTATCCGGGACTTCTGCCGTAAGAACGGACGGATACCACCGGAAATCAGTAAAGAAGCGTTGGAATTGCTTTATAAATACGATTTCCCAGGTAATGTACGGGAATTGAAGAACCTGACGGAACGGGCACTGATCCTGAGTAAAGATAAAATCCTGACAGCAGAGAACTTTCCAGTATGCAAAAATGGGAAACGCGAAGAAAATGAGAGACAAGAAAGCTGGAATCTTAAAATGAGTGAGTGGGAAATGATCAAAGGTGCTTTAGAAAAAACCGGCGGAAATCAAACAAAAGCTGCGGAAATACTGGGCATTTCACGGCATACATTGATCCGGAGGCTGGGGAGAAATAATAAAGTGAATAGTGAGTAGTGAATAGTGAATAGGAATATTGCGAGGAAACCTTCGGATAGACAAATATATCACCTTCGGTGAAAAGAGTGGAACAAGATGCGAATATATCACCCCGGACGTGTACTGCCAGCGTACTCGCAGGAGGGACGCTGTTGACTACTTCTATGCCCGTGTCTGCGTCCCACCTGCGAGTACGCTGGCGGTACACGTCCACTCTGAATTCTGTCGGTACCAGCCTACTTCGCCAAGATCATTACTGCCAGAATATTCATATCCCTTGCTTTTATTTCCACCTCTGGCAGCATACTCCCATTCCGCTTCCGTCGGCAGCCGGTAACCATTAGCACTGAAATCACAGCTTATATTATCCCCCAAGCCGGAATAACACTTCTTCAGTCCCTCTTTATCACTCAGCTTATTACAATACTCCACAGCATCATACCAGGTTACCTGTTCTACCGGAGCGTTAAGTCCGGCACTATGGAAATATGAGGGATTTTTACCCATTACAGCCTGATATTCTTCCTGCGTTACTTCATACTTACCTATATAAAAATCACTCACTGCCACCTGATGCAATCCACCAGAATTTATTTCTTACCGTCAATACAAATATATCATCTTCGGTGAATAGAGTGGAATGAAGCAGAAAATCAATAATGGTGAGAAGTGAGTATGGAAACGGGAATAATTGAGCATAAATAATTGCAGCAGAATGGGACAGTGTCGCATTTTGCTACTGCATTCTGCTACAATCAAGACAGGGATGAAATTTTGTATTATAGAACAATAAAAATAATCAGTTAGCATAATATTATTTATCAAATATAATTACTCAATTAACATTTTTATTAAATAAGATTATTTTACCAGTGGTACTCAAAATGCAAATACATTAATCAGAAAAACATATAGGCAGAATTTTATGAAGAGCATTTTGATATTGGATGATGACTTGAGAATATGTGAAGAGTTGGCTGAATTTCTGTCACACCGAAATTACCAGGTTCACACAGCAGGCACGCCATCACTTGCCAGGGAATTGCTGCATCGGCAGGCGATTGAGCTGGTGTTCCTGGATATCAATTTACCGGAAATGAGTGGTATGAGTTTTCTGAAAGAGATCAAATGCGATTTCCCGGGAATTAAAGTAATCATGATCACGGGTAATCTCAGCCAGCGTGTGAAGGAAAATGCCATGAAAATTGGAGCAGAAAAATATCTGCAGAAGCCAATCCATTTCAGCCAGGTTCAGGATGCGATTAATCAAATAAATAAACTAAACAGGAGGGAGTTATGAAGAACTCTGTTATTTTTATTGTATTACTTTTTTTTGTTATGGTCTTGTTTTCAGATGCTGAAATTGTACCATCTGATGTTATTGAAGATATCGCCTTGCGTAATGCCCAGGCTTTATGGGGAGAAGTAACGCAGGGAGAAACTACACCTTACTATTATACTGATGGTGAACTCGTAGCTTATCGCTTTAATTTTATAAAGGGCGCTGATTTTCCTGCAAAAGCAGATATTCTGAATGCCATTTCAGAGCAGAAAACGAATAGCAATGTCCCTTATCCTTTTGAGGAAGACCAGTTCTGCATGATGCTGGTTAGTGCGCGCAGGGATATGCCGGTGATATTGGAACACTCGGAAACATTGTCACATGAATATCTACTGGGAGCCAACCTGCAATCAATGTCAGAAAAAGAGTTAGGAAAAGGTTTCACACTTGAGAGGTCATATTATCTGACAACGGCAAACGTGTGGTATTGCGTTAGCAGGGACGGAAGGAAGAAGTATATCCGCTTGTTACCTCCGGCAAAGGTTCTTGAGGAAGAGGAGTTCTTTGAATTTGCTGCCACCTTCAATTTTTTCTGTGAACAGGCAGATTTTTCAGAGGAATGGAGCAATTTTGGGAGTGGAGCGCGGGAGCTGACACGAACGCAGGTTTTTCTTGAAAATCACGAATACATGCCATTTTATCCCTGGCATTACGGATGTGGTCCCACGGCAGCCTCAATGCTGCTTGGCTGGTTCGATTATAATTCAATAAATACTTATGAGAATTATTCCAACCTGGTGGATTTGCATTATACTGAATGGGATGATGTTTCAGATAGTCTCCACTGGCACCATTATGATTATCATAATCCAAATACAATCTATGAATTGGCAGAAGCGATGAACACAAATAGTTCCGGTGGTACATATTGCGCTAACATGGTGTCTGGAACAATTGATGTAACCGATGGAATTAATGATTATGATTTCGTTGGAGCCTCTTATTTTGATGACGTAACCACGACGTGGTGTTTCAATTATATCAGGGATTTTGTGGATGATGGACTGCCGATCATGATCTGGATCAATGAGAATCATTTTGTTACAGCGATGGGTTATTGTGAAGCTGATAATACGATAGGAGTACATGATCCTAACCATTCTACCGTTGACTGGTACAGCAAATCGATTATTGACGGGGTTTTTGCGATCTGGCCTGATGGTGGATATGGCAATGCTTTTAATCTGCAGTATCCGCATGGTGATCTGCGTCGTAATCAAAATGGTGTAGGGGATTCCGGAGAAATCTATGAGGGTAATGACATCTGTGAGATCCACTGGGAAACTGACAGTGATAATCCTTATGATCATACAGTAACGATTATTTTAGATAGAGACAGTGAGAACCATGAGCTGAATTTATTAGTAGAATCAATTCCCAATACCGGATATTACTGGTGGCAGGTTCCCAACAACATTGATTCCGAAATCTGTCGTATCTGGATAGAATTATACGATGATGACGGGACTTTGGTGGGAGCAGACGGTAGTTATGGAGACTTTGAGATTCATCCGGGTGGCAGCTTTGAGGAGCTGACTTATGATGATAGAGTTACGACAACGAGTGACCCTGATTTCTTCTGGTTTGATCATAATGAGGAAAACTGGGGAGTAGTGGGAGTAAGATCAAATGAAGTATATGACAATTGGGGTCTGGCATTATTTAATGACACAGATTTCAGTCAGGTGATCAAAGGATCACAGCATTATACCGGAAATGTAAATCTGATCGCTATTGATGGCAATCATGCACCATCACCGGAACGAGCACTGCGAGTAGCAGCATATGATAATGAAGAAACAATCTATCTCGCAAAGGTTGAAATGGAAGGGGACCCTGATGAAAATCTCACTCAGGGAATGAATCCTCTTGAATTCTGGCCAGCATTTGATGTTTGCGAGATTTGGGATGCCTATTTAACGCCGGGAGTCTATACTATAACGCTAGATGTAGTATCTGGAGATGCGGATCTTGATCTGGGAATATTTGGTTCAACCCCGGGTAATTATTATAAAAACACAAGCGAAATGCTGACCAGCAGTACAAGTCATGGAGCCGGTCAGGATGAATCAATTACTGTAACAATAACACAAGCAGATTATTACGGAGTTTGCGTGTGGTCATTGAATGAGAGTTCCGCAGAATTTCAGATTGATATCAGTTATCCTGGAGAATGGAGTGGTGATGGATCAACCACAAGCTGGTATAATCCAGATAACTGGGCAAATGGAATAGTACCTGATGCTGAAACTGATATTCATATACCTGCTGGCTGTCCTCATTATCCACAGATCACATCTTATGCAGAATGCCACGATATTGAGATTTCTGAAGGTGCTGAGATCGATCTATCAGGCGGTACTTTTTATATTCATGGTAACGCCAATATAGATGGAGATTTTGATATTCTTGATTCAGATGCTAATTTGAAATTCTACGGCAATGTTCACTGGCTTGAGCATGCTGACTTGCAGGTGCAGTATAATGCTAATATCCTATGTAAACAGGACTGGATAGCAGATGAGGGAGCTGTGATCAATCTTGATGCTGGAAATATATATTTTAGCGGTAGTGTTAGTTCAAATCTTGAGATCAATTCTGTAGCTCATGTATTCAATAACATGTTTATAATCAAATCAAGTGGAGCGGCATTGGTCTTTTCAGAAGATTCTAATCAAGAATTGGAGATTTTAGAAGATCTCAGTGTACAGAGTCCAGCAGAGTTTCATGTGGAAACAGAAGCACCAGTAAAACTTCATGATGATTTCATTGCTTCAGCAGCAACTGTGATCTTTGAGGTGGGTCAATTATACTTTGTGGGAGAAGCGTGCAATATCTGGAATTCTGAAGACAGCGAATTTTGTGAGATACTGGTAGCTTCAGGAGCAAATCTATATTTAAATGATAGTTGTACAATTAAGCTGCACACGATGATCATCGACGGTACGGTTTTTGCCTATAATTCAAATATCGAGGTAAGTGGAGGCTGGTTCAGCGAAGAAGGTTTATTTTCAGGTACCTTATCTACAGTCATTTTTAATGGAGAAGGCAACCAGTATGTGGATGAGACGGATTTCAATAATGTGGTGGTTGATAAAGATTATGGCGGGGAATTAATAGTATATGTGGATAACGATTTTGTTTGTGAAAGCCTGGAGTTTGATTCAGGTACAGTACGTGTTAATGGAGGAAGTTTTACTGCGCTTGATCTGGCTGATGTGAGAGTTATGGGTAATTATATTCTGGATAGTGGTACAATAAATCTGTATCAGGGAACAAGTGACTATGAATATATAGATTTGGATGCAAATATCTGGATATATAATGGAACATTTAATATTCACGGAGGTTATGATTATCCAAGTGAGTGGGCATATACAAGGGGAATAACCGTTCATATCGAAGGTGGAGTGCTTGACTTTAAGGATAATGGAATATTGATATCAGATACCGGTCATGAACTTAATGATGTTATCACTGGTGGAATAATTCGAACAAGTGGAGATTTTAAAGTTGATGATAATGGTTTTTATCCCGCGGGGAGTAATCAGATCGAGCTATATGGCGGAGGAACTGCATACTGCTATAATAATCCCGGCAGCAGTTTTCGTAATGTGCGTGTGAATAAAGGTTCTGATACACGTGAAAATGAAGAACGAGATCGTTTAAACAGAGTGATCTTCAATTATGATACCACTATAGATCAAGACCTGCTGGTGGAAAGCGGGTTTGTTCAGATAAATGATATTTCCCTGACAATTGGTGATGACCTGCTGTTTTATGGCGGGTTGAATATGAACAGCGAAGATGACAGAATCTATGTAGCAGATGATGTAACCTGGTATAATGGATCCGGGGCTACAGTTTATAACGGGGAATTTCATGTGGGCGGCAACTGGATGTTCTATAATGGAATAAACTGTGAATTTGAATCGGGAAATATTGTATATTTTGATGGGACTACCAGTTCGACAATTTCTTCTTATTCGACATCTGCCTGTTTTGGTGATGTGAAAATTGATAAGGAAACCGGCTCAACGGAAGTGCATAGCTATAATAATAACACTGTTCAGATCGCAGGAGACCTGGAAGTGTTATCGGATAACGTTTTCGATTTGCGTGGGAACGATATGAGCGTCGATGGGATGATCGACCTGTATTCTGGTTCCACATTCAATGTTGATAATGGGGGTGTGCTTAATGTCAGTAATCTTGTGATGCAGGGAGATATGAATGTATATGGTGGAACTGTCACCGTAATTGATAACTTTTATCAGTATTCTTCGAGTCATTTACAGCTCTTGGGAGGTGATTTCATTATTGATATGCCTTATGAAGGGAGCCACGAATCTATTACGGGGTATCTATTTATGAATGGTGGTAATATGCAGGTGACCAATAATGGGATCCAATTTGGGGAAAATGCCAGTTTCACTCAGAATCAAGGTGAATTAAAGATCGGTTGGGGAATACTAGCGTTGTATCCTGACACTTTTCATCAGAATGGTGGAATGGTGGAATTCATTGGCAGCAGAAACTCCCAGATCAATTTAGCTGATGATAATTTCTTCAATAATGTGGTTATAAACAAATCAGATGCAACGGGACAATGCTATATGCAGACAGAAGTAGAGGTAAATGGTGATCTTTCAATTTTGGATGGCTATATTTCTACAGGTGATAATGATCTTGATATAGACGGTTCGGTGTATATTGGAGAAGAGGGGAAACTTTCAGGTGGAGACAATAGTATAAAAGTAGGTGGAGACTGGACAAATGAATGTGGTTCTGCGGGATTTGAGGAAGCTACGAGTACGGTCTGGTTTCAAGGGGATATGCCGGTGGTTATCAATGATGATGAAACCTTTTATGATCTGGAAGTCTTCAAACAGACTGGTAATAATTACTATCTGGAAGTGGCAGAGGGAAGATCGATACATATTCTGAGAGATCTACTTATCTATGACGGTACGATGATGCTGCATACTGATTGTTCCTTGGATATTGACCGTGATATTACAATTGGTGATGGTGCCGGATTGAACTGCTATTTTCTAGATGAAAATATCACGATCAATCTGGGTGATAACTTTATTGATAACAACTCAGAAATCGGTTTCATGACGAGTTTCAATCAAGGTCAGTCACTCTTTATTTTTGATGGAGATACAAGCCAGGCAGTGCAAACAGATCGGGAATATTTTGATTTTTATAATGTTATAATTGATAATGATGGAGGTTATTTGGCGGTACATTCCAATCTTCAGGTTTTGGGTGATCTGGAGATAGTTAGCGGACGCTGGCATAATGGAACAACTGGAATGGTACATTATCTGTGCGGCAATGTTGCGATCTGTGAAGACGGCTGGTGGGATAACATGAGCACTGTGATATTTTACTCTCCCCTGGAAGCATCATTTGAACGCTTTGGACCAGGAGTAGAATTTCATAATGTGATCATTGATAAAGATCCGGCATGGGGACGTAATGAAACAAGAGAACCTGCAGTGTTGACGCTGGCATCAGACTTGATCATGTTGTGGGGTGGAAATCTAACTATCGAAAGTGGAACCTTGATCAGCGAAGGTAATACGATAAGCTGCTCAGGAAATGTGACCATCAATGGAGGAACGCTGTATCTGGAACCCGATGCCAAACTGAGGGTAGGAAATGAATGTGCCCTGAATGTTAATGCCGGTGGTTCGCTGATCTGCAATGGTACAGAGCAGTATCCGGTGTACATTAGCTGTTATCAGACTGGGCACTATCATGAGGTGAATATCAATACTGATGGTTTGATCTCAGCAGAATATACTTTTTTCCAGTATCTGGAAGAAAATGGTGTTTATGTAACCATGAATGGCACAGTAGATGAGGATCATGCCTTTAATAACTGCACATTCCAGAATGGTATTGAAAACGGTAACCTTCTGCGCATCCGTAATGATCAGGAACTTATCTGTTATGATGCAGTATTCCCGGAAAACACCTGGGGCAGTTCATACAATGTTTATCGCAACCGTAATGCGGGAGAAATTGAATTTATAAATGCTTCAGGAGATTTTGCTGGAGAAAGCTTTGATTATGATCCTTACAATCGGATTGACTGGACGAGTATTATACCACCGGAGATAGAGGTTTATGCTGATGACCCCATGGAGTTTGGCGAAGTAATAATTGGTGAATACTCATCACTTGGCATTGATATCGAAAACACTGGAACAATGGAGCTAACTGGAACTATAACAACTCCTGAAGGTTACAATGTGTCATTCTGGTCAAGAGATGATGAACAGGGCAGAATAACGAACCGCAATGCCTTGAGTTTTGCTGTTGCCGGAGGAGAAATCCATACCTGGCGGGTGGATTTTGAACCAGATGAAGTGATGAATTATGATGGACAGATAACGATTGAGCATAATGCCGATAGCGAAACAGTTATCATTGATGTAACCGGGGAAGGGATACCGGTTCCGCCTCCAGCTTGCGAAACGTCAACAGATCCGCTGCATTTTGGAGATGTATTTGTAGGCGAGATAGATTCTACCTGGGTAAGTATATACAACAGTGGTGGCTCCGCATTGATTGGTACAATGACTACTCCTGATGGATACAGTATTGAAGAGATTCTCTGGCGTGATCCTGAAGGCTCTGGATTAGCTCAGCAGCATGAGATAATAATGCGCAACGAGCTGGAATTTGAGATACTTGCCGGCTGGATGATGGAATATAAACTGACCTTTGCGCCAACTGAGATGCAGGAATATAATGGAACACTGGTCATTGAACATAATGCTCCTGAAGGTGAAACTCTGATACCGGTCTTTGGCAGAGGAGTGGAATCTATTCTCAGCTACAATCCATATGTGATGACAACTGTGCTCACACCAGATACAAGTGAGGATTTTACCCTGTCACTAAGCAATGAAGGAAATCTGGATATCGATTATCTGGCTGTAGTGGAATATGAAGGAGTGAATAATATAATAATTGATGAAGGCTTTGAGAATGATTTTCCACCTGCCGGATGGACAACCTATACCAGTGGCTGGGATAACTGGTATCAGAGTGATTGGGAACCGCACGATGGTGACTATTGTGCAGCAGGTATAGGAATGGAGGAGGAAATCCATTTGACCACACCATGGTTCACTGCCACAGAAGACTGTGTACTGCGTTACTGGCTAAGAGGATATTCTGATTACTGGGAAGAATGGATGACTGGGCAGTTTTCTGTGGAATTGAGTACTGACGGTACCAACTGGACTGTTTTATCTACTATGTCACAAGAGGATCTGCCTGATGAATGGACATTCTACGGAACTGCACTGTGTGATTATGCCGGACAAAATGTAGTTGTATCTTTCAATTTAACAGATAATTCCATGGGACGCGGTGCAATGCTGGATGATGTATTGATAACCGGTGAAGCTGATCCCGCTTACAGCTGGCTGATGCTTAATGGTGAACCTGCTATCACTGGCACAATAGCAGGCGGTGATCCTTATGAGGAGATCAATGTCAGCTTTAATTCGGCTGGTTTGACTGAGGATGACTTTTATGCCAGTATCTTACTTTTAAATAACAGTCGCAATAATCCTCAAGCTGAGATTTTGGCAGCACTTAATGTGGGAATCTATGATATGACAATCACCCCAGCCAGTCTGGACTTTGGCGAACTGGAAGCGGGTGAAACTTTTATACAGGCATTTACTATTGAAAACACCGGCTCATTGGAATTAAGTGGTGAGATCACTGTACCGGAAGGATTTACAATATCTGAACCGATACCAGGAGCAAGAGAAAATTCGTTAGTATATCTTCTGTTCCCAGGCAACAGTTTTACTTATGAGATCACTTTTGCCCCCGAGACCTTTGGAGATTTTTCTGGTGATGCAGTTATTGACAACATCTGGACTGATGATATTGAACTGCTGCCGATTACGGCTACAGGTTTGGCTCCTGGTTTCAATAGTAATGAAGATTTTCTGCAGCATGAAGAACAGCCTGGTGGTAGTGGAAGCGATATATTAACACTTTCTAATGAAGGTAACCTGTCTTTAGAGTATTCTGCTGAGATAAACTATATGCCCATTTTCCGCGATGTTCTGGTTTCTTCCGGCTTTGAAAATGAGTTCCCGCCTGCTGGCTGGACAGATGAAAACCTGGGTATGGGAAGTAGTTGGTGGCAGGATATGATGTATCCGCATACTGGTATGTTTGCTGCTTCTGCTGATCCTTATATGGTGGTGGATGCTCG
>CAZAHZ010000029.1:0-18816 GCA_964485055.1 uncultured Candidatus Cloacimonadota bacterium | reverse complement strand
AAACCCTGCGTTTTTCTGGTCATTGTACCCGTATGGAATTGTTGCAGAACACGACCCGTGGTTAGTATCAGCGGGTATTCATCATCCGGCAGTTCATCCGCTTCTTTAAAGGCAATCGGGCTTAGTAGCCCTTTACCGCGAGCGAATTTATCTTTGTGCAAATATGGTGTTCCCGGATGTTCAACATTAGGGCAGGGCCACTGTAACCCAAATCTGCCAACTCTTTCCCAGGTGATGCCGGCATAAGATGGGGTGAGTGCATTGATTTCTTTGCAGATATCTTCTGTACTCTGATAATTCCAGTCAGAACCCATGGCATTGGCGATCAATTGAATGATTTCCCAATCGTTTTTCACCTCTAGGGGAGGTTCGATGATTTTATTGATCCGCTGCACTCTTCTTTCCGTATTTGTAAAATGCCCGTCTTTTTCAGCATAAGCCGCTGCCGGCAAGATGACATCAGCATATTCGGCGGTTTCGGTGATGAACATATCCTGCACAACCATGAAATCAACTTTCTCAAAAGCTGCTATCACGTGCGACTGGTCTGGATCCGAAAGAAAGGGATTTTCTCCCATCACATATATAGCCTTAACTTTGCCGTCATAAGCCCCATCAATCATTTCCGTTATTGTCAAACCGACTTTATTATCCAGTTTACAGTCCCAGGCTTTTTCAAATTTTTCCTGATTAGCAGGAACCGTTACAGCCTGATAGCCCGGATAAACATTAGGAAGACCTCCCATATCGCAGGCGCCCTGCACATTGGATTGTCCACGTAGCGGATTCACACCACCACCTTCCACGCCCATATTTCCGCAGATCATCTGCAAATTGGCGGTTGTCATCACATTATCCCTGCCCGTGGTATGCTGAGTGATTCCCATGGCGTAATAGAGAGAAGCTGTTTTTGCCTGTCCAAATAATTTAGCAATTGCACGCAGTGTATCTGCCTTGATACTGGAAAGTATTTCCACATTTTCAGGTGAATATTTATCCTTCATTATTTCTGCTTGAAATTCTTCAAATCCTTCCAGGCGGTTCTCGATGTATTCCTTATCTTCCCAGCCGTTTTTCAGGATTTCCTGCATCATACAGTTCATCACAGCCACATCCGTTCCCGGACGATGCGAAGCATATATTTCCGCATAATCTGCCATCACGATCCTTTTCGGGTCAATCACGATCAGTTTGGATTTCCCCTCTCGAACTGCTTGCTTGATACGGGCAGCTATCACGGGATGACCGGCAGAAGTATCGGAACCGATGATCAAAATAACATCAGCTTTTTTGATCCCCGCAATATCATTTGTCATAGCACCACTACCAAATGAAGTAGCCAGACCGGCTACTGTTGAGCTATGTCAGAGACGGGCACAATGATCAACGTTATTTGTGCCTACCTCCTTTCTGATAAATTTCTGAAATGCAAAATTCTCTTCATTTGTCACTTTGGCAGATGCCAAACCAACGATGGAATCGCTTCCGAATTCCTTCTTTATTGAGGTAAATTTATTGGCAACAAGCGCTATCGCTTCATCCCAGCTTGCTTCCCGGAAGCTGCCGTTTTCTTTGATCAGTGGGGTTGTCAGTCTTTCTTCGCAATTTACGAAATCAAAACCATAACGCCCCTTCACGCAAAGCATTCCGTTATTGGTGGGGGAGTCTTCCACGCCGGTAATACGGATGATCTTATCCTGCCTACGATCTACGTGTACTTCCAGACGACAGCCGACTCCGCAGTAAGGGCACACAGTTTCCACTTTATCCAATTCCCAGGTTCTGCCGGCACGGATCGCTCTTTTATCTATAAGACAGCCCACCGGACAAAGCTGTACGCATTCTCCACATTGAACACAAGTGGATGAGCCCATAGGCAGATCACAGTCAAAAACGATCTTGGTATCATAACCACGATTTCCGAAATTGAGCACTTCATTGACTACTGTTTGATTACATCCGACCACACATCTGCCACAATTAATACACTTTGAGCGATCTACGCTGATAAATTCGCTGGATTCATCAATTTCGTAATCATTATCATAGAGTTGAAAACTTGGTTTTCTGATCCCCAGATAGTAAGCCGCATCCTGCAATTCGCAATTGCCGTTTTGTTCGCAGGACAGACAATCATGCTGACCGGAAGATAGGATCAGATCAATCACTAGCCTTTGAGCTTCCAGAACCTGCGGGGAGTTAGTAGTTACCTTCATTCCATCTGTGACTGGTAAATTACATGAAGTCTTTAGACCAGGCATTCTCTCCACTTCGACAACACAAGCCCGGCATTTCGCAGCTTTCCCGGTTTTCTCATGAAAACACAGATGAGGAATATAAATATTATTCCGCAGGGCTACTTGCAGTACCTGTTCTCCAGGAGAGGCTTCATAAGCCTTCCCATTGAGATAAACTATCATTTAGTTATCCTCCATTTATATTTATTTCATTCTTGCTAAAAAGTCGTCTCGAAAATTATTGATCGCACTTGCTATCGGCATGCAGGGAGATTGTCCTAAGGCACAGAACGAAGTTTTCAGCATGGCATCAGAGACGCTTACCAGTTCATCAAGGTCTGATTCTCTGCCTTTCCCCTGACGAATGCCATCAATAAGTTTGAATAACAAAGCACTTCCCTTGGAACAGGGATTACATTTTCCGCATGATTCATGACGGAAGAATCGCAAAACCGACCAAAGCATATCTACCATATCATCAGTATCGCTCATCACCAGAATTGCTCCCGAACCAAGAACCGCTGAGTATTCTTTCAGCGAATTATAATCCATGTTGACATCAAGCAGTTTGTCTGTCAGGAACACGCCGGCAGCACCGCCAACCAAAGCTGCTTTAAAGGTCTTGCCTTCTTTCATGCCACCTGCATATTGCTGGATGATAGTACGCAGGGTCGTACCCATATCCACTTCGCACAAGCCGGGAAGTTTTACGTCACCCATGATAGTATAAACTTTGGTTCCTGTGCAGCCCTCCACTCCGTGAGAGGCAAACCATTTGGCTCCGTTTTTGATAATCCCAGGTATATTTGATAAAGTTTCCACATTGTTGACCACTGTCGGTTTTTGCCAGGCGCCTGCAACACCGGGGAAGGGCGGTTTACTGCGGGGAGTTCCCCGATTGCCTTCCATGGATTCGATTAGTGCGGTTTCTTCGCCACAAACATACGCTCCGGCTCCGATCTTGATTAAGATATCCAGATTAAATCCGCTGCCAAAAATGTTTTCTCCCAAAACGCCATATTCACGTGCCTGGGCAATTGCCTGTTCAAGTCGAGAAATGCAGAGTTTGTATTCTCCGCGTATATAGATGTACGCCTTGGTTGCACCAATGGCGTAAGCACACAGCATTACTCCTTCTAATAATTTATGAGGATCACCTTCCATGATCAGACGATCCTTAAAAGTTCCCGGCTCGCCTTCGTCTGCATTTACTACCACGTATTTCTGATCTGCCGCCAGAGGTGCGGTGAAGCTCCATTTAAGCCCGGCAGGAAATCCGGCACCACCTCGCCCACGTAAACCCGACGCTTTCACCTCTTCCACTAGTTCATTAGGTTTCATGGACGTCAGCGCCTTCTCCCAGGCTTCGTAGCCTCCCACACCAAGATATTCTTCGATGTTTTCAGGATCAATTACTCCGGAATTTGACAGCACGATTCGACGCTTGTAATTAAAATCGTATTGCCGTGTCAGCGAGCTGTCCAGGATCAATCGCTGAACCGGACGTCCCTTCAGGAAGTGTTCTTCCACGATCTCAACAATATCTTCTTTATTCAGGTTTATATAGGTGATCTGTTCAGGATAGATTACCATGCTCACTCCGGTTCCAAAGTAGCCTAAGGTTCCGGTCTCCAGCACGTTGATCTCTTCAGAAAGATTATTCCGGGAGAGTTCTTCCCGCAGAGCTTGTTCGATTTCTTTGACGCCTGCTTTCAGTGAAGAATCATCTATCCCAATTAGTATATGACTGCGATAGAAATTCATTAGTTCCTCCCCTTGATATCAGCGATGATTGTTTCCACTTTGGCTTCGGAAAGGTCGCCATAGATATCTTCGTTGATCATCATCACAGGTGCATTTCCACAAACGCCCAGGCAGGCACATAGTTCCAGAGTAAATAGTCCGTCTGCGGTTGTTTTCCCGATTTTTAACTGTAAAAGGTCTTTCAGTTTACGCAAGATGGTCTCTGAACCTTTAAGAAAACAGGGTGGTGATTCACAAAGCCGGATGATGTTTTTTCCTCGCGGTTTTGTACTGAACATCGTATAAAAAGTTATTACTCCATAGATGTGAGATTGTGATATGGAAAGATATTCCGCCACTATTTTGACGGCTTCCTCCGAAATGTAATGCTGTGGATGAGTATCCTGTATCTCGTGCAGGATGTATATGAGATTCTCTTTTTCCGGAGCATATTTCCCGAAAATCTGCTCGTACATAATTACTCTCCGTATATTTTTTTTCTTATTATTTGGTGGTTGTTACCACATAGTCATTTACTATATGTCCATTTACTATGTGTTCAGCTACTATTTTTTTGGCTTTGGTAATATCTATATTTCCATAAGTTATTACCGGTTTTCCAATCTCAATCACGTCCACTACGGGTTCCATTGATGATAAACCTTTCTCGCCTGTCTGAGTTACCAGCACATCCTTGATGCCTCGCTGGGCGATCTCCTCTAAGATGGCTTTCATCACATCCCGCGCTCCCATGGCTATACCTGAAGTTCCCATTCCTACGACTATCTTGTAACGATAATCGCTATCACGCAACTTCATCTCCTGCTGAGCTTTCTCCCGGATTTTCCTTAATTCATCCAGCGTCTTCATATTTCCTCCTGTTTTACATTTATATATATATCAATATCTTACTTATCTGTCTTGTCATCCAGTTGTCGCTTTCCTTTCTGTATTCAACTTTGCTGCTTACAAATCCTCTCCTTACTATAAAATTCCTTATTTTATTTTTTAAATTCCAATACCTTAAAGCCAATTTTTAACGTCAAGGAAAAAATTATTCCCTATATTTATACTGATGATTCCCCACTAAATTACTCATTTTATTATGAGTTACACTTCACTACTCAGGAAATAATTTTCCCCATGATGATATAATTATCAATTGTCTGCAATTTGCAGTATTGTATCTTCTCTTGCTGGTCATTAATCCTTAATTTCTTCTCCCCGCCAAGTCAAATGTGTACCGCTGGCGTACTCGCAAGTGGGACGCAGATGACGAACATAATATTCCCAAACCTAACTGCCATCTCCCCGTGTCTGCGTCCCACTTGCGGAATACTCCAGCGGTACACATCCACTCAACCTTCTAAATCACATACCAACTATCAAACAAAGCCAGGTTACATTTCATCCTTAAATCCTTAATTTCTTCTTCCGTGCTTTCGGTGTCTTCCGCCTGCCGCTTGTCGAGACGGAATTCATGTAGTCTGATGCCGTAGCTTTCCGAAAGACATCCATAATTTCAATGACGGATGAAGCGAAGGATGGTGGTTAAATCTCTTTTTTTATTCCGCAGATGACGATCCTTAAAATTCACCTCCCAGATTCATTAGTTAGTTAAGTTCCATTCATAATTCATAATTATTTATAACCACTGTTCTCCAAAAATATTTCTGTTATTTAACTCTAAAATAATCCTTTCATCTTGTTCCAAATAACCAAATTCTCTCTTTTTGTGATTAAACAAGCCAAAATTCTCTGCAAATAAATTCCTTACACTAATTTCTCGTCCCCCTTAATCTCCCTGTGACTCCAGAGTGGGTGGAGATTATTTAAGGTAATTCTGGTAATTAGTGAGGTATTTATGGTGGATAATGTGGTTGGCGGCGATTATGGTTTCTATGTCTGGTGAGGTGATGTTAGATTCACTTTCACAGGCGTGGCTGATCAGTTTATAAATATCGGTAAAGGCGATTTTGCGGTTGAGGAAAAGTTCAATACCAGCTTCATTAACGGCATTCATGATGGTGGGGAGCAAGCCTCCGGTTTCGCCGCACTGGCGAGCCAGGAAATAGAGTGGAAAGCGGTTGCGGGTTAATTTTTCGAAAGTCAGTTGTGGCAGGTCAAGGATAGAGGTGCGAACCAGGTCTGAATTAATATGTTCGGGGTAGCTGAGAGCATAAAGAAAAGGAAGCTGCATGGTGGGATTGCTTAATTGAGCGAGGATACTGCCACCGCAAAGCGAGAGCTATTCAATATCATTGATTCAGCCTCCGTAAGCTTATTTACACCTTGAACATCATAAATCAATGATCAGAGATAGGAGCTATTTGGCAAACTGGCTCCGAGAATCGGATTTAGGGGCTTTATCTTTCGGAAGGGTGGCTCTAAATCTGCGGACTAATGGCTCTATCTTATCAGATTATTCAAATTTCGAAGGAGGAAGGTAGGCAAGGGTGAATATATCAGCCTGTGCAGATATTATTTGACAAATTTTGAGTAGAAATTATTAATAACAAATAGTAGAATATTAAAAAGAATTATAATAGAGCTTGAATGAAAATTTAAAAGGAATTTTAATATGCAAAATAAGATGCTCTACACAATAGGTCATTCAACTCATCCAATTGAGTTGTTTATAAATATATTGCAAAATAAGGGAATTAACGTAATCATTGACGTTAGGAGTACTCCCTATAGTAAATATGCGGATCAATATAATAAAGATAGATTAAAAGATACATTAACTCAATATAATATTACCTATATATATATGGGAGAACAATTAGGAGCAAGATATAATGATAAATCATTATTATTTAATGATGGTAAAGTAGATTTTGGTAAAGTAGAAAAGTCAGAAAAGTTTCAAGAAGGTATAAATAGAATAGATGATGGTTTACTTAAAGGATATACAATTGCTCTAATGTGCACTGAAAAGAATCCACTTGAATGTCATCGTTTTTCGATGATATCGCATTACTTAGCAGAAAAAGGATATGAAATCCTTCATATATTACCGGAGATAACTCTTGAGCATAAAATGTTAGAGGACAAACTATTTGAATATTATTTATCAGCTGGCAAATTAACGTTAGAAATAGAAAAGATTCTATGTATTAATGAAATACAGATCAATTTTTTGAATAATGAGACGAAATTTGATATGTATTTATCTTTAAACCGTTTAATAGCTTATGATAGTCTTCAAAAAGAGAGTAAAAGTTGGTAATTTATACAATAGGATTTACAGGTAAAAGTGCTGAGGAATTTTTTACAACTTTAGTAAGGAATAATGTAAAAAGACTGATTGATATAAGATTAAATAATAAATCTCAATTATCAGGTTTTTCCAATATTAAACACTTACCTTATTTCTTAAGATTACATAAAATAGAATATTATTATCTGCCGGAATTTGCACCATCTGAAGAGTTACTTAGTGGATATAAAAATAAGACATTAAGCTGGAATGATTACGAAATAATATATAACAAGATTATTAAAGAAAGAAATATTCTAAAAAATTTAGACCGAAATTTTATAGATAATTCCGTATTACTTTGCAGTGAACCTACTGCTGACAATTGTCATAGAAGGCTTTTAGCTGAAATGATAGTAAGGGAATATGGAGAAATAAAAATAAGGCATTTATGATGAAGAAGACAATAGTAATCTTTGCTGATTCAGTAAAACATGGACAACATTGTATTGCAGGAAAAGAAATTCTAACAAAACAATGGGTCCGTCCTGTCAGCAATCAAGGAGGTGGCGCATTATCAGATGCACAAGTTTGCTATAAGAATATTTATGGTACTTTTTCAGTAAAACTACTTCAAAAAATGGAAATTGAATTCCTATTTCATGCTCCTCAATTAAATCAACCTGAAAATTATGTTGTGAAGGCAGGAACTTGGACTCAATGTTTTAATCTAACATTGAATGAAATTGATAGCTATTTAGATGATCCTCATATTTTATGGAATATTGGAAGCAGTAGTTCATACGGTTTAAATGATAGAATTAGCATTGAACTCATTGAAAGAGGAAGTATTGTTATTAACCAATCACTATATTTAATTAAACCTGAAAATGTAAAGTTTATAGTTTCTGTAAATTATAATAATAATAAACGAATTAGAGTATCATTCAATTATAAGGGGTATAATTACAATTTAGCTACAACAGATCCAATAATTTGGAAGTGGTTAGAAAATGAGGACATTGGAACAGAACATATAAGCGGTCATGAAGATATACTTTGCATAAGTTTAGGTGAATCATTTAATGATGGGTATTGTTATAAATTGGTTGCTTCTGCTTTTTTCTAATTAAAAGTTATAATATTTTTTTAAGCTTAAAGATATTACAAGCTTACATAAAAAATATTAGTCCTTCAAATTCTGAGAATATTGTTATAGAGCATACCGAAAAATTTACTCTTTATTTAATCAATATCTACTATGAGATTGCCAATAGGAAAAAAATATTCACCACTACTTCATCTAAAATTTTATGAATTAAAGTTGAAATACTTAATAAGATATTCTATATCCAAGTCCATGTATTAAAAAAAAAGAAAATTATTTAAGGTAATTCTGGTAATTAGTGAGGTATTTATGGTGGATAATGTGGTTGGCGGCGATTATGGTTTCTATGTCTGGTGAGGTGATGTTAGATTCACTTTCACAGGCGTGGCTGATCAGTTTATAAATATCGGTAAAGGCGATTTTGCGGTTGAGGAAAAGTTCAATACCAGCTTCATTAACGGCATTCATGATGGTGGGGAGCAAGCCTCCGGTTTCGCCGCACTGGCGAGCCAGGAAATAGAGTGGAAAGCGGTTGCGGGTTAATTTTTCGAAAGTCAGTTGTGGCAGGTCAAGGATAGAGGTGCGAACCAGGTCTGAATTAATATGTTCGGGGTAGCTGAGGGCATAAAGAACAGGAAGCTGCATAGTGGGATTGCTTAATTGAGCAAGAATGCTGCCATCGGCAAATTCGACAAAAGAGTGGATGATGGACTGGGGATGAATGACAGCTTCAATCTTTGGGTAATCAACATCAAAAAGCCAGTGAGCTTCGATAACTTCCAGACCTTTATTTATCATGGTGGCAGAATCAATGGTAACCTTTGTGCCCATGCTCCAGGTGGGATGCTTAAGAGCGTTTTCGGGAGAAATCGAGGAGAATTTATCAAGTGGCAGATCACGAAAAGGACCACCGGAAGCGGTGAGAATGATCTTGCCGATTTCAGAAGGCTGATGTCCTTCCAGACACTGGAAAATGGCACTATGCTCACTATCCACGGGGAGAATCCGAGATTTGGAATTCTGCAGCTTTGACTTGATAATATGTCCGGCAAGTATGAGTGATTCCTTATTTGCCAGAGCCAGGTCAATGCCGGCAGAGATTGTAGCAAGCGATGAGAGTAATCCGGCAGAGCCAGCGATGGCATTGAGCACTATATCCAGCGGTAATTCGCTGATCAGGTTTAGAAGATCGGCTTCGCCTTTATATAGAGTAGATCCGGGCGGGAGAGAGGAGTAATCTATATCAGCCGAGCCGGTGATACCCAGATGCTTAATGTCAAATTCACGGGCATAGTTAAAGAGCAGTTCGGAATTATTATGAGCGGAAGCGAGAATGATCTTAAAGCGGTCAGGATGTTTTCTGATAACCGCAATTGTGGATTTTCCAATGGAACCGGTGATTCCAAGGACGGCAATATTCTTCAAATTATTAAAATCTCCAAGTCAAGGCAATGCGGTGTGAATTATCGAGTTCAGGTTCCATTTCAAAACAGTATATAAGTCCAGCCTGGCGGTAATTAATAGCCAATCCGGCAGTAAGGTGATCAATATCATATCCGAAGAGAGCAGCAAAATATTGGTTGAGTGTAGTTTCCAATCCGGCATGAAAATCAAAGCTGGCAGGATCGAGAGAGTACGTGGCAGCTTCTTCTCTGCCTTCAAACAAAATTTCGCTGCGGAGATAGAAACGCATGGAAATTTGACCAACAGGGAAAGGAAATCCATAACTGGTTTCCAGATTAACGTTTGGTATCACAGCTTCATCAGTGCCGTTATTCCAGAAAATGCGGGTAGTAAAAAAATCCCTTACTTGAAGAGCGGCGACAAGATTCTTAGTGGGGTCAGTTACCAGAGCAAGATCGGCACCAAAGCCGAAGCCATTTTCCTTTGCCAGAGTTCTCCAGGCGAGTTTGGGCGTGAAGCCGAGAGTGAATGAACCAATTTTCTGATAAAAGCCAAAATAGGCGACAAGATCGGAATTATTAACGTAATCGTAGGCATAGGGTCTATTATCATTACCAATGGCAAGTGTATCGTTTTCGAGAGTTGTGAGCGGGATGTCATTTATGCCGATGCGGGTAAGGACAATGCCGAATTTTTTATCTTCTCCCCAGATACCTGAAAAACTGTCATATTGTAATAATCCCTGGTATTCTTCAGCGTGCATCAATTCCAGGCTGTTTTCAGTTTTAAATTGGAGTAATGCAGGATTCCACCAGGCGAGGCTGGTAGAATTAAGATTTGTCAAGCCGGTACTGCCCAGAGCCAGATTGCGGACTCCCATACCGTAATGGAATATCTCACCAGCATATTTAGTGGCAGCCAGGGGAGTGATCAACAGGAGCGCCACTATCACAAGGGTTATCCGTAAACCAGAAGAATTCTTTTTATATGATCTCAACATAATTACCTACGATCTTTTTTATCGTTCCTCCATCAAACTTAATGACCAGTCTAGCATCTCTACCCACACCATCAACACTTAATATAACACCAATGCCAAGATTAACATGCTTAATTTTTTGTCCAATCTTAAAATGTTTCTGGGATTCCAGAATAATAACCTTTTCATTCTGTTGAGGAGTTTTAGTCTTTGCCGGACGGGAAGGTGTCAGGTAAGCATAACGGTCATAGCGATCTTCATCAATATAATCAGGATCAAAATCCTGGATAAATCTGCTGGGCATGGTAACATCAACTCCATAAATGGCTCTTCTCCAGCGGGCAAGAGTGAGGTGCAGCGTGAGACGGGCACGGGTGAGACCCACATATAAGAGACGTCTTTCTTCCTCCATAGAGCTTTCGGAGTCAAAAGAGCGATTATGAGGGAGCAAACCATCTTCAAGCCCGATGATCATCACGTGATCAAATTCGAGACCTTTGGCATTGTGCATTGTCATCAGGTTGACAGCATCGTTTTTTTCATCACTGGTATCAAGATCAGTCTGAAGAGTAGCAGAAGCCAGGTATTCTGATAAAGAGGGTTTTTCTTCATTTTCGCTGGAAAATTCTTCTATAAATTCCTCAGCAGAAATAAGTAATTCACAGATATTTTCGTAGCGGCTTTGCTGATCAGGCTCGGGAAATATTTTCTTTTTTTTGAGGTCTTTTTCCTGCAGGATACCATACATATTACCCAGACCGGTTTTATCCAGAAGCACCCAGATCAATTTATAAATAGAGAGTGATTTAGAGGAGTCCAGCAGTTCCAGCCAGAGATTTCTGAAATCAGCGAGGAGTTTGGCTGGACGAGAAGATAAAAAGGGATATTCACCTTTCAGGATAATTTCAGAGACAGAGTGACCGGAGTTTTCCGCAGTCTGAAAGAGTTTTTCGACAGTTGACTTGCCAATGCCCTCTCGGAGAAGTATGGCACGCTTGATGCTTTCCAAGTCAGAAGGATTATTGATCGTTCTCAGATAGCAGAGAATATCTTTGATTTCCTGACGCTGGTAGAAGTTGACCCCGCCGAAGATGCGATAGGGGATATTCTTCAGGACGAGGATCTTTTCCAGAATACGGCTTTGGGCATTAGTCCTGTATAAGACAGCAGATTCGGCATAAGGTGAAGTTTTTTTGAATTCCCTGACCAGTTCGGCAATAAATTCAGCTTCGGAGGAATCATCATCCAGGGCAACCAGATGAGGCTTTTCCTGCAATTCCAGGTCTGTGTATAATTCCTTGCTGTGCCGGAGCGAGTTATGACAGATAAGGCTGTTTGCCAGTTTGAGAATATTGGCATGGGAGCGATAATTACGTTCCAACTTGATCTTGGCGACATTATTATAATCACTTTCAAAATTGAGAATATTCTTGATAGTGGCGCCGCGCCAGGTGTAGATTGCCTGATCATCATCACCGACAACGCAGATATTCTGGTGTTCGCAAGCCAGGTTGCGGATGATCTCGAACTGAGCGTAATTGGTATCCTGATATTCATCAATCATGATATATTTAAATTTTTTCTGCCATTTAATGCGGACTTTTTCTTGTTCATCCAGCAGAAATGCCATATACATGAGGATATCGTCAAAATCAAGAGCATTAAGCTTCAGGAGGGCATTCTGGTAGGCTTTGTAGATGCGGAAAACCTGCTGAGTCCAGGGATTATTTTCATTAAAATCCCAGAATTGCTCAGGTTTGATGAGATTATTCTTTTGCCTGGAGATCACATTTCTAACAGCCTGCGGTTTGAATATCTTGGTATCAATATTTAATTCAGTAAAGATCTTTCTGATCAGGTTTTTTTGGTCTTTTTCATCGTAGATCACATAATTGGAATTGAAAGGCAGATAATCAGCTTCATAGCGTAGAATTCTGCCGAATATGGAATGAAATGTGCCAACCCAGAGGCGGGGACTATTCAGGTTAAAGGTTTGAGCAAGTCTTTGGCGTAATTCCCTGGCAGCTTTATTAGTAAAGGTAACGATAAGGAGATTTTCCATATGGACGCGACCAGTGGCAATCAGGTAACCTGTGCGGTATATAATGCAGCGTGTTTTACCAGTACCGGCACCAGCCAGCACCAGGAGAGGTCCTTCGGTAGTAGTGGCAACCTGTTTTTGAGCTGGATTTAAACCCTCCAGAAGGTCTTCTGCTACCATGTTTTGGGACCTGATCTCCATCCTTCGAGACGCCGGTTATCAACCCAGCGGTAAGCAGACATTTTATAATAATACCAATTACCGGGTATGATCTCATTATCAACAAAGTGATCAATTTCATTGGAATTAAGTAGGTCATCGTCAATTCTATCATACAAACCGTCAATTGACATACAGCGGTAAATATAGTATCCATCGGCATCGTTTTGAGTAGCCCAGGAAATTTCAATCTTATCGGAGCTGCTGTGAGAGACATCAATACCGATAACTTCATTAGGTACTTCAATGCCGTTTTCTACGGGATCGAGAGGATTGGAGCGGTCGAGGGCACAATTACTGAACAGTATCGTTAAGGCAATAGCGATTAATATTTTTTTCATAACTTAAAACCTGTAAGTTAATCCTTTGGGCGTGACAGTTAATTTTTTATTATGATAATCGAGGTAAATTTTCTGCCACAACTCCGTATTATACTCGTCAACAACCAGAAAAGTATCGTAAATATTATATATCCAGACCATAACACCCAGACCAAAAAAGAGCTGGCTGTTTCGCCAGGGCGTTTTGGTTTTTTCATAATAATCTTCTATATCGCCGATATAATCAGCATTTTTATATTTATCATAATAATTCATTGCCTGATCATAATAATAGAAGCTGGAGACAAATAAGGCAACTTCGAGACCGAGAATAATCTGCCCCTTGGCATATTTTCCGGCGGCAAATTGCGTCCAGCCGGGCACAATAGCAGATTTGATAACCTTATCACGGTAATTGAACTTGTTCATTTCATAAACCTGCAACAATTTCTGACGTTTTAGAAGATCACTGCGGCTTTCATTATGATCCTGGGGATTTAGCCAGCCATATTTAGTGGGATCAGAGAATTTTTCCACATCAAATCTTTGAGCACTGATTTTAAAACACATAAAGCTTATTATAATAATGAGACAAATTCTGGATTTCAGCATTATATTCCTATTTCATCATGGATTCTGATGCTTTGTTAAGAGGTGAAATTGATCTTTCTATCAGATTAATACGCCAGGCAAAATAATAGCTTTCTGCCGGACTGAAGATGTCAATGCGGACTTCAAAATTGAATTCTCCGTAAGAATATACGGCTTTCCAGTCACTATTACTCACCTGATCGCCGAATTCATTCTTTATTTCAGCCAGTTTTTTATCCACATTTAATTTGATAATACCCTGCTGATAATCGCGGATAATTTCCAGGGCAAATTCGGTGGGATTTTTTTCTGCTCTGAGATAATTAGCCATTTCCAGGCTTTTTTGGTCTGCCACTTTTTTTCTGCTGAGTTTCCATGATTCGCGATATAGATTTTTGGCATTCTGGTATTCTTTTCTATTTTCCTGAAGTTGTGCCTGAGCAAAGAGGCTATCTGCCTGGGCGAATCTCCGTCGCTGTTCTTTTGCCAGTTCTATCTTTTCATCAGCCGCGGGATTGTCTGCCCGCACCAGAAAACATTGCTTGTAGGATTGGATAGCTTTCTCAATCTCACCATCTGACATCAAAGCGTCTCCGGCAAGAATAAACTGGTCGCAAACCTCAGATTTTATATGTTCTATATCTTCGAGGAGAGCCGGATCGAAAGAGACTGCCAGATCAAAATTATCTCGCATAGAGGGATAATCCAGTTTCAGGCGGTTAGACATTGCCCATTGATAATAAGAGACAGCAATTTCCCGGTAGATCATTTCCTGATAGCTGGAAGGATAATTAGCGTAAAGCTGGAATTCGGCAATAGCTGCGGCAAAATTTTCTCTTTCCCGCATCCGGTGTGGATTCTCCAGAAACCAGGGGATCAGGGGATCAATCACTTCTATAGAAGTATCAGCTTCATCAGTTTCGGGATACATTTCCCATAATTTCTTATAATCCGTATAGGCAGAAACATTTTGCTTGCGAGCAAGATAAATATCTATTCTTTTTCTCAACATGAGAGGCACGAGTTCGGAATCAGGGATATAGTTTATCACATAATTATAGTGTTTTAATTGATTATCAATATCACCTTCAGCTTCTGCTTTAATCGCCAGCTCCAGATGAACATTATCAGCCAGATCATCAGCCTTGTCGGAATTGGAAAGGTAAAAGAGCCGGTCTGCGAGTACCCAGTTCTTTTTGGTGTAAGCTTGAAGTCCTAATTGATAATAGCAATCCGATCTTTCTAATTCAGCAATGGTTTCTTCCGCTGAATAATGATAGCGATCAATATATTTATCATACAGCATAATAGCAGGCACAAAATTTTTGTCATGCAGATATTTGCGGGCATCTTTTAACTTATCATTAAATGCACAGCCTGCTATCAATAGTATGATAATCAGATATTTATATGTATTAAAACTGGATTTCCTGATAATCATCCGCTTTCTTAACATTATTGTAGATTCTGGTTTTCAATTGATCTTCTAATTTCTGACTGATGCCATGAGTTAAAATAATATCTTTTTGAGTGAAAATGACTTCTTCTATTTGTTCCAAAGAGGGATGCAAAGCATCAATAATAATTATCCGAGCAGAATTTATTGCCGGGCTTAGTGCTCTGACATTACTCAGATCAGAAGTATAAAGAACGGCACCGGTATCCCCGGTGAACGATATTGAATATGATTTCAATTCATTTGGCAGCCCGTTTTTTGTGACATGATCTCGATACATTCTCAGGTGGTCATTTTCCATAATACTTAGGAATTTGAAATCTTGCTCAACTTCTGAAATATTCCTGATCATCAGTTTATAAGGCAGCTTTTCCGGAAATAGATAAAACATATCAAGAGATGCCCGAAAAGCAGAAATGCTTTCCGGCAGGTACAGATAAAGGTCTTTTTTCCTCTTCTTTATATGTAATAACTGGATTACCATATATATACCGCAGACATGATCAGGGTGAAAATGCGTAATAACAATTCCATCCAGAAAATCAGGATCATAGCCCATTTCCACAAGCGTTCTGGCAGCGGGTTCTCCGCAGTCCACAAGCAGGTTTGCTTTGCTGCCACTAACCAGCAGACAGCTATGATTCCGGGAGCTGGTGGGCAAGCCGGAAGCGCTGCCTAAAATTTTTATTTTCATTGATTTTCCTGAAGAGGAGGCTCTTTCAATTGATTACAAGGAATAACAATAGGGATCTGATCAAGCTTTTTGCCAAGGAAAATAAAGATAATTGCATATAGTGCGGTGGAAAATACCAGCAGCACCGTGGAATTCATCTGTAATACAAGTATGGTAGCCAGCACCAGAATAATATTGATCACATAAACAAAAGCAGCAGTAACTTTTGTGGAACCCGTGGCGTTGCCTATTCGATGAGTGCTGTGATCTTTGCCACCCTGAGAAATTCTTCTGCCATCCCTCCGGCGGGTATAACTGACCAGCGTGATATCAAAAATGGCAAAGCTTAATAACAAAACAGGGATCAGGAACCAGATATAGTTTCCCTTGCTTTGCGACATCAGGTTTCCGGATAATAGACCCATGGTAGATAAAAAATAACCGATAAACATGCTTCCTGCATCTCCCAGAAATATCCTCGCCGGATTGAAATTATATGGTAAAAAACCCAGAACAGAACCCGCAAATGCCATTGACATTAAACCGATAATATTTGTCAGATGCGCTATTTCAGGCGTCTTACAGATAAAGCTTATGGCATAAAATCCTAAGCCTAATATCCCGCTCATTCCTGCCAGAACGCCATCCATATTATCCAGAAAATTAAAGGCATTCATTAAGCCGATCATCCATAACAGGCAGACAGGTATGCTTATCCAGACAGGTCCTAATATATGAACCAGATCATTTGAAAAAATAAAGAGCAGGCAGCAGACAAGTTGTCCCGTCAATTTGGGAATAGGTTTCATGCCAAAGCGGTCATCCCAGATACCTACAGCAACAATAAGGAATGCGCCGGCAAGATAGCCCAGGAGCCGCTTGTCCAAAGCATGTAAATTGATGAGAATTATAAATATCACTAATATTAAAAACCCAGAAAACACGGAAATTCCACCCATTAAAGGAGTAGCTGTTTTGTGTACTTTCCGGGCACAGGGATTATCAACGAAATTCCACTTGAGAGCCAGTCTGATAAACAGTGGAGTCAGGAAATATACTGCCAAAAATCCCAACACAAATACTGCGAAGTATTTATATATTATATTCATTCAACCCTTCTATGCATTAATTTATTGATGCTTTCATTAATGGCATCCATTTTGTCAATAGCAAAAAAAACAAATTTTGCAGAACCTGTTAACGCTCAATGATATTGCCTCTATTCAGAAGCCACTCAGGATCAAATAGTTCCTTCACGTGGCGGAATATTCGCATGCCTTCACTTCCATACATCAACTTTAATAAACCGCGTTTAATTTTCCCGATGCCATGTTCGCCGGAGACACTTCCACCCATTTCCACAGCCAGTTTTGCCCAGGATTCAGTGATTTGACGCCCTTCTAGATATTTGGCATAATTAGCCGGTAAAATATTGGTATGCAGGTGATTATTGCCAATATGACCAAACACTATAACCCTCCAGCCGGATTGTTCCGCCTGCCGGTAAATGCTTAATAATTTCTGCAGATTTCCGTCCGGCACAGCCAGGTCTGTACTGATCTTGGCGATACGGTTGTCCTTTCGCCTGAGCTTATCAAGTTCTTCATTGATTGCTTCGGGGACAGCGTGCCGAAATTCCTTTAAGTGCTCTATCCCGGAATCGTTATTTACGAACCAGCAATCTGAATCGCTTGAGCCAAATTCTTCTGCCAGTTCACCAGCGCTGAACACGGCTTCTTCCAAAAGCTCTTCATCATCACCTTCATATTCATAATATATTCCAAAAGCCCAGTTATTCTGCATTTCCGGAAGTGCATCCCAAAGCTGTCTATTAATTCTTAAGAGATCCAGAGCGTTATTATCAAAATATTCAATGGCACTTGCTGCGTATTTTTGCATCCTAAGTTTTTCACTAAAATTAACTGCTGCTATTTCTCCGGCAAAAAACTGCATCACTCCCCAGCAGTGTTCGGGCTTTCTGATCAATTTGATCTCCAATTCGCTGATTATACCCAAAGTGCCTTCTGCTCCGATATAATGCTCAAAATCACGGGCGGATTTCCCAAGGTAATAACCGGCAGCATTTTTTACATTATTAAAGTTGAATCTCTCACCATAATCAGGTAATATTGCTTCTGATTGCTCCTCATTGATCCTGATCACTTTTAGATTACTGATCCACTGGCGGGTTGCCCCATATTTTAAATTTCTGGCGCCGGAAGCGTTGCAGGAAGCCATTCCACCCAGGGAAGCAGTGGTCTCTGTAGGGTCGGGAGGAAAAATGTATCTGCCGGCTTTGGTGAATTTATTCCAGGTTAAATGCTCTTCTGGTGAAAAGTCGCTGGTGTCCAATTGCCTATGTGTCAGGATTTCGCGAAGCTCTGCAAGTTTCAATCCTGGCTCACAACGAAGGAAATAATTTCCATTTTCATCCTGCCTGATACCCCTGATGCGGTTCATTCTTTCCAGGTTAAGGATCAAACCACCTTCCGGCACACTGCCACCAGTTATCCCGGTTCGGCTGCCCTGAATGGTCAGGGTAAATTTATTATCTTTGCAGAATCTCAGTGTTTCTCGAATATCCTCCTCAGATCTGGCAAAAACCAGATATTCCGCCACTCCGGTCAACCGCGATTCATCATGAAGGTATTCCTCATACTCTGAGCCGATGCTTTTTATATTTTTCATATTGACCAATTGCTGATTATACATAATCCTCATGTCAACCTGAATTTCTACACTTTCACTTTTATAATGATTTTACTTGCCTGTCTGAATACTAAAAAACAGGCTCTTCATCAAAAATAATGGGTTAGTATTCAAATCGAGCCCCAATGAGATAA
>CAZAHZ010000028.1:0-18963 GCA_964485055.1 uncultured Candidatus Cloacimonadota bacterium | reverse complement strand
AATGAACTGTGATATATATCAGTAAGTTAGCAGATTTAAAATGAAAGATGGGTTAAGAAAAGATCAAAGGAGGTAGAAAAATGACTGGCAGAACACATAGAGACATTTTGATGGAACTGAAAAAAAAGAACGAAGATGAGAAACCTTCACCCGGGAAGAAAAAAGATTCAGTTAAAAACAGCGGAGCTTTTACAAAAAGCAGGAGTACTAATACGAAGAATAAATAAAGTATTATTCAGCCACGGATTGCACGGATTAACACGGATAAGAAAGCTGAAGATAGGTTATAGGGATATTGTGAACGCAATGAGAGGTTGCCCGGTTGGGCAACCTTATTTTTTTTTGGTTACCAGATTTCGAGGGCTTCGGTGAGCATGGCAAGGGTTTGCTCTTCTTTGTAACCGAGCTGCTGCATGGCTCCTGAGGGGCAGATGGCAGCACAACTTCCGCAGCCTTTACAAAGAGCGGAATTGACATGAGCATATTCTCTGCCATTTCGCCAGAAGAGTTCCGGAGCACCGTAGGGACAAACGGAAACGCACATTCCGCAGCCGGCACACATATCAAGGTCAACCTGGGCGATAACGGCTTCAGAGATATATTCTTTGGAGCTGATGATAATGCAGGCGCGTTCGGCAGCAGCTTTTGCCTGGGAAATCGTATCTTCCATACCCTTGGGAGAATGAGCGAGACCGGCGAGGAACATGCCTTCGACTGAGAAATCTACGGGGCGGAGTTTTACATGAGCTTCCATGAAGAAATTATCTTCATTAAGAGGTATCTTGAGCATCTGGGAGAGGACATTTGCATCTGGACGGGGTTCAATAGCTGGAGACAGGATAACTCTGTCGGGATTAAGTGTGATCTCTGTACCCAGAACGTGATCTTTTAATTTGATGGTAAGGTTATTATCAGCATCAGAGAAGATCTCGGGCAGTTTATCCTCAGTATAACGGATAAATACCACACCTAATTGACGGGCTTCCTGATAATATATCTCATAAAATCCAAAAGTTCTGATATCACGATAAAGAATAAAAACTTCTATTTTGGGATTAAGTTTTTTAAGAGCCATAGCGTTTTTAACTGCCTGTGAGCAGCAGATGCGCGAGCAATAAGGATGTTCTTCGTTACGAGAGCCTACACACTGGATGAAAACAGCGCTTTTGAGTTTTTTGCATTCCACGTTTTGTTTTTCCAGTTGATGCTCCATTTCTCTCTGGGTAATTACTTTTTTATTTTTACCATATAAGTATTCGTGAGGTGTGGAGGCTTGAGCCCCTGTGGCAATAATGATCACGCCATGTTCATACTTTGTAATTTCCCCCTGGGTATTGAGGGTAGTTTCATAATTTCCTATATATCCAGAAATCTCTTCTACAGTAGTATTGAGGAAAAGCTTCACATTTTTATTGGCTTTCATCTGTTCTTTAAGATCCTGCAGATAATCGCGCACATAGGTGCCGTCAAGAGTTTTCACCAGTCCATTCAGGTTGCCACCGCAATTATCTTCACGTTCAATGAGAGCTACTTCAAATCCCTGACGGGCAATAGATAGGGCAGCAGTCATACCTGCGAGTCCGCCACCAATGACGAGACCTTTTTGAGTAACTTTAAGGGCAATGGAATGCAGGGGTTCCTGGAGACGGGATTTACCGACCGCGATTTTAGTAAGTAATTTAGCTTTTTCAGTGGCTTTGGCATGATCATCTCGATGTACCCAGCTACACTGGTTTCTGATATTAGCCATCTCAAAGAGGTAGGGATTGAGCCCGGATTCGCGGAGAGTTTCCTGAAAGAGAGGTTCATGAGTACTGGGTGAGCAGGAAGAAACGATTACACGGTTGAGTTTATATTCCTCAATGATTTCTTTCATGTTCTGCTGTGTGTCCTGCGAGCAGGTGAAGAGGTTTTCTCCGGCATAAACAACATTGGGGAGAGTTTTAGCGAATTTGACGACAGCAGGAACGTCAACGACACTGCCGATATTTATACCACAATGGCAGACGAAAACGCCAATACGCGGTTTTTGTCCATAAACGGAGCGTTCAGGAGGATATACCTTTTCAGCGATTTGAGTACCACGGACATCAGAAAGAATTTCGGCAGCACCTGCAACGGAGCCGGAAGCCTGCATAACAGTTTCAGGAATATCTTTGGGTGAGACGGCGGGACCGCAGACAAAAACACCAGGTCTGGTAGTATCAATCTGGGAGATTCCCACATGGTCTATAAAGTTGTATTTATTGAGCCGAATACCAAGTGCATCACCGAGTTTAACAATATCTTTGGGAGGATGTAACCCTACGGAAAGTACTACCATTTCAAATTCTTCAATTTCCAATTCACCGTTTTCTTTGACATGATAGAGTTGGAGATTCCCTGTTTCGGGTATTTCCCTGATCTTACCAATCCTGCCACGTTTGAAGGCAACACCAATATCTTTGGCTTTATCATAGTATTTATCAAAATCTTTACCATGAGCGCGGATATCCATGAAGAAAATAGTTGGTTCCACAGTGGAGACGTGTTCTTTGGCAATAAGTGCTTCCTTCATGGCATACATACAGCAGACAGAGGAGCAATAGGGCATGTGCGAATCTTCCGTGCGCGAACCGACACATTGTATCCAGGCGATTTTAACCGGAGTTATGCCGTCACCTGGTCTTTGGAGGTGTCCATCAAAGGGACCGGAAGCAGCGAGGATGCGTTCAAACTGGATACTGGTGACGACATTTTTATAGCGTCCATATCCATATTCATGCATGGGAGTGGGATCATATTTTTCAGCACCAGTGGCAACAATTACTGCTCCCACCTTGATATCTACCATTTCGCCTTTCATGTCATGGAGAATAGCACCTGCTTCGCAAACAATTTCACACTGGAGGCAGCCGGAACAAATACCGCACTCAAGGCAGCGTTTGGCTTCTTTTTGGGCTTCTTCTTCAGAAAAACCGAGTTCCATTTCCTCAAAGTTTTTTATCCTTTTTTCAGGTGACTGAATTCTCATTTTCACACGTTCCTGAGTCGGGACATAAGTCTGGTATTCTTTGGCAGGCAGAGGATTATGCTCATTTCTACCGGCAGCAAGGTCTTCCCCGCACAGGTAGCGGTCAATGGAAACAGCAGCTTCATAAGCTTGCCCAACAGCTTCCACAACGGAAGCGGGACCAAGAACTACATCACCTCCGGCAAAAACATCTTTTACTGAAGTACTAAAAGTCGTGGAATCAGCCGTGATCGTGTTCCATCTGGTAGTTTTCACCTGAGAGTCCGCTACAATAGAAAGGTCAGAGGTTTGAGAGACAGCTACGATCATATTATCAAAATCTTCGGTGAAATAATCACCAGTAGGTTCAGGGCGTCTTCTACCGCTTTCGTCTTTTTCACCCAGTTTCATAACCGCAAATTTAATAGATTTCAATTTTCCGTCAGAACCAGTGTTTTGGACAGGATTAGTGAGGAATTTAAATTTAACGCCTTCTTCTTGAGCAGCGATGATCTCATGTTTTTCAGCCGGCATTTCGCGTCTGGTCCGGCGGTAGATCAGAGTGACATCACTGCCAAGTCTTCTGGCAGTTCGGGCACAATCAATAGCAGTGTTTCCACCGCCGATAACGGCAACTTTCTTACCGAGCTCAATTTTTTGATTATAATTAACTTTTTTAAGAAAATCTATACCTCCATAAACACCATCAAGGTCTTCACCTTCAATGCGGAGAGAGAGGCTGACCTGAGCTCCGATACCGATATAAAAAGCCTTGTATCCTACTTTCCTGAGAGCTTCTATCTCTTCAGGGGAACTTAGGGGATGATTCAGTTTCAGTTCAATTCCTTCAGCGAGAATCTGTTCGATTTCCCAATTGAGTTCGGAGCGTGAAAGCCGGTAGGGAGGGATGCAGGAACGCATCATTCCGCCCGGTTTGGCATCTTTTTCAAATATTGTTACCTGGTAACCCTTTTGAGCAAGGAAATAAGCACAGGTTAGTCCGGCAGGACCTGAGCCAATAACAGCGATTTTTTCTTTATTTTTGGGGGTAATTTCTTCTTTTTTCTCAAATTCACTGTGGTGAGAATGAATATAATCGGCAATAAATCTTTTAATGGAGGCAATAGCGAGAGGTTCATCATATTCACCACGGCGACATTCGCTTTCGCAGGGATGGAAGCAGACACGACCGCAAACGGAAGGGAAGGGATTATTGCGTCTGATAAGATCATAAGCTTCTTTATATTTACCCTGAGCGACTAAGGCGACATATCCCTGAACGTGAATATTTGAAGGGCAGGCAATCTGACAGGGAGCAGTTTCCTTTTTATCAATCACAAAAGCATTTGGGGAAGCCTGGGCATAGGGTTTATAAATGGCTGTTTTAGAAACCAGGTTTTCATCAAAGATAGAAACTGTCTGGATAGGGCAGACCAGGGCACATTCACCGCAGCCGGTGCAGGTTTTAAGGTCAACAAACCTGGGGTGTTTATAAATTCTGGCAGTAAAGTTCCCGGCATCACCATCAAGTTTTACGAGATCGGCACAAGTGAGAAGCTCAATATTGAGATGCCTGCCGCATTCCACAAGTTTGGGTGAAATCACACACATGGCACAATCATTTGTGGGAAAAGTTTTATCGAGCTGAGCCATCGTTCCACCGATGGCAGGACTTTGTTCCAGAAGATATACTTTGTAGCCTGAGGCAGCAAGGTCCAGTGAAGACTGGATACCGGCAATCCCGGCACCCACAACGAGCACTGAGCCCACTTTTTTATTTTCCATTTATATCCTACTCCTTAGAAAACAAGTTCTAGTGAAGATAATCTTATTATATTTAAAAAAATCCTGATATTTTACCATTTTTCGGACAATTCATTTTTAATAATTTTACATATTTCATCAGTATGGTCATTTTCAGGATGAAGTTTATTCGCTATCATATCGCACCGCATTTTCTGAACGAATTTATCGAGTTCTCTGATATTTTTGTCTCTATCTTTTGGGACGTATCCCTGCCTGATAGCCATATTACGCAGAACGCCGATAACATCAGTGAATTTGACACCCTGGGGACAGAGAGCATAACAGGTATAGCAGCGGGAACACATCCAGAGAATATCCGAGGAAAGCACTTCTTCTTTCATACCCAGGAGAGCCATTCTAATAATTTTGCGGGGATCATAATCTTCATTGACTTCAGCCACTGGACAAGCAGCCGTACATGTGCCACAAGTGAAACAGCGTTTGAATTGTTCAGCTCCGGGCTGAGAAGCTATCTCATTTTTGAAATTGGGATCCTGTTCCTTAAGTATTATTTTATCCATATATTGCTCCTTATTAAAATGATTCGGGAATATCTTTGAGTTCTTTCAGAGAAAACACTGGTCCATCTATACAGACATATTTAGAACCAATTCCGCATCTGCCACATTTCCCAATCCCGCATTTCATCCGGCGTTCCAGTGAAGTAAATATTTTATCATCCTGGAATCCGATAGCAGAAAGAACCGGTAGAGTGTATTTGATCATAACGGGAGGACCACAAACAAGAACATAGGAAGTGGGATCAAGACCTACTTCCTTAGTTACTGTCGGGACAAAACCGATTAATTTATCCCAGCCGGGATACGGTTTATCAACAGTCAAATAAAGAGTGATGTCATCACGGGCTTCCCATTCTTTGAGTTCATTTTTAAAGAGGAAAAATTCGGGAGTGCGAGCACCGTAAATAACTGCAATTTTACCATATTCTTTTCTGTGGTCCAGCATGTAAACAATCATGGAACGCAGGGTTGTGAAAGCAAAGCCACCACCAATAATGACAACATTATTTCCACGTAATTTATCATCAGGATACCAGTTCCCCATAGGTCCGCGGATACCCACAATATCTTCCTTACGGAGATAATGGATTTCTTTGGTGACAGACCCTGTGCGGCTGACAGTAAATTTGATAATACCTTTCTCTGTGGGAGAGGAAGCAATGCCAAAAGGAGATTCACCCTTGCCCAGAATTGAGAATTCGCAAAACTGACCGGGCATGTAAACAAATTTATCTTCGTCTTCCTGATTTACAAAAGAAAGGTCAAAGGTGCGCAGGGTCTTATCGGGATCTTCGTTGATTATCCTTTCTAACTTCATGGGGATAGGAATATAGGTATTTATCATATCAACATCCTTAATACTAAGATTTTTCATAAGCTAAAATCTTTTTAATAACCTGGCGGATATCAAGGTTAACAGGACAAACCTGAACGCAGCGTCCACAGCCGGTGCAGAGAAATTCCTGATAATTATCAACAAAATAATTATATTTGTGCATAACTCTCTGGCGGACACGGTTTACGGAAAGCTCTCGAGGATTATGCCCGGAGGCTTCTTTAGTAAAAAGCTGGAACATACAGGTATCCCAGAGCCTTATTCTTTTACCCTTTTTGTCCTTACCTTCATCGGTGACATCAAAACAGTGACAGGTAGGGCAGACATAGGTACAGGCACCGCAGTTAATACATTTAGCGCTGATCTCTTCCCAGACAGGATCATCCCAGAGCTGTTGTAGTTTATCCTTCAGATTGGAAATATCTACAGGTTGTGTCATATATGCTTCCGCTTTCTTTTTAAGATCAGCCGCTTTCCGAAGATCATTTTCATCCGTTTCCTGAAAGGCGTTATAACTGGAAAGGAATATTTTACCGGTTTCGCTTACACCTTCAAAAAGGTAATATTCTCCGGTATCAATCACAAATACATCTGAACCGGTATTATCGAAAGGACCGCTATCGAACCAATTACAGAAGCAGGTTGAAAGTGGTTCATTGCAGGCAAATGAAAATAGGAGGCAGTCATGGTATTTATCTATCCAATAGGGGTCTTTATACATTTCTTTTTCAGGCACCTGGTGAGCATTAGCAAATACTCTGTTCAGCATTCTGATACTCTTTGTATCACAGGTACGCAAGCCCCAGACAGCAATAGGTTTTTCAATTTTGGATGGGACTTTAAGTCCGTCTTTCGTATAGGTGAACATCACTTCTGACTGGGGAAAGAATATTTCTTTGGGACTCAGATTTGTATTATACTTTGACTTATCTATCTCGCTGGCTGAAGTGATTTTTTTAAAGGCAGTTTCTTTGCCGTATTTGACTGGGGCAAACACAGAATACTTCTCTTGCAGGAAATCTAAAAACGACTGTAGTTCTTCATGTTTTATCTTAATCATATTTAACCCATAATAAAGTCTTGTTTTTCATTTTCACGATAAGTTGCCATTGCCGGTTTTTCGTTAATATCCAAGCCGGCAGTGTAACCAAAGCGTTCTTTCATTTCTTTTTCCACTTTTTTATTGAGCAGTCTCAAGTTCAGATCAACCGGACAGGCACTAACGCAGGCACCACAATCAACGCAGCGTCCGGCAAGATGAAGATTTCTTATCAGGTGGAAGATAATATTATCAGTCACTTCCGGAGTTTTGCCGATCCATTGAGGATCATTATGATCCACAAAACATTCATTGCAGTAGCAGGAGGGACAAACATTTCGGCAGGCATAACAGCGAATACATTTGGAATATTCATCTTTGACGATTTGCCATCTTTCCTCAGCAGGCTTTTTCTCAAAATCATCTACCACTTTAAATTCGTCTTTTACCTCAACTTCACCACGAGGTTCACCAATAAAGAAGTCATATTCCACAGCATCAGGAAATTTGCAACTCAGACAGGAATCCCTTAATACATCACAAAGAGCTACTTTGGTCTCAAAATCTCTGCCTTTTAAAATTATGTAATCACCCAAAATTTCTTTTTCCATAACTTCTTTTCCACCTGTTATTTCCTTGATTTTTTTATTTTCGATAACGCCATGACAAGGCACTCCAATGAGCACAACCTTATCTCTTTTAACCTGATTTTCCGTAACATATAATACCACGGAACGGGCATCACAGCCTTTCACGACAATGCCGATCTTTTTGAATTCTTTTCCTAATTTTCTTCTATCCTTGGTGAGATAAGTAGAAAGGTTATTACGGCAGGTAGGATCAAAGATCAATTCTTCGGTTTCAGCTTCATTCTTGATAAATACGGGAGTGGAAACCAGCGGGAGAGAACCTTGCGCCCAGCCAATAACCAGATCAACTACGTTATCTTTTAAAAGTTGTGAAACTCTGTTTTGTAATTCTTTCATATTTTTTTTGCTCCTTTTACCAGTCTGGTAGCAGGACCTAGAGCTTTAATTTCTTTGGTGATTTTAATGATAATATCGGCAAAGCGTTCACCTTCTCCGGCAGAAATCCAGGAAAACTGAACCCTTTCCGGTTCTATACCGATATATTCAAGTAAGGGTTTGATCGTAGAATACCGTCTACGGGCGATGAGATTACCTGACAGGTAATGGCAGTCCCCCGGATGTCAGCCGGAGACGAGTATTCCGTCAAACCCGCTTTGCAGTGATTTCATGATAAACAACGGATCAACACGTCCCGAACAGGGAACTCTGATAACCCGGATATTTGGTGGGTATTGCATACGTGAGACACCCGCCAGGTCTGCTCCTGCATAAGAGCACCAATTACATAATATAGCTAATATTTTTGGTTGCCAGTTTTCCATATATATTTTTTCTCCTAAAAAGATATTCTTATTATCTTCATTTATTCTCACTAAGAAAATCCGTCATATCAAGAGCTTCAAAAACAGAGAAAAGCTGTTCATTGCTGAAACCTCTGAGGTTGAGGGCAGCACTACGGCAGGAGGCGACACAGGCACCACATCCCTTGCAGAGTGCTTCATTAACAACTGCAACTTCTTTTTCAGGATCGACTTTAATAGCATTATAAGCACATATCTCTTCACAATAACCACAGCCGGAACATCTGCTTTCATCCACTTCCGTAATAGTACCTTCAGCCAGAATAGATTTTTTATTAAGGTATGTTAAGGCTCTGCTGGCAGCAGCTTTTGCCTGAGTGATGCTTTCATCCATATCTTTGGGGCTGTGGGCAAGTCCAGCCACAAAAACTCCCTCTGTAGCAAAATCCACAGGACGTAATTTAACGTGAGCTTCCAGGAACATTCCGTCTGTATTCAGAGAAACTTTGAGCATTTTTGCCAGATCAATATTCTCTTTTTTTGCATCTATTGCCGTTGCCAGAACGAGAAGATCAGCATCTACTACCAATTCTTTATCCATTATAGGATCAAATACCGTAACATTAACTTTACTGTCAGGATCAAATTCATCAATTAGTTTCACATCAGGTTTATTTTCAGGAGTATAGTGAACAAACATAGCTCCCTTATCGCGTAATTCGGTATAGTATTTTTCTCGAAAACCGTAGGTTCGAATATCACGATAAGCAACATAGATATTAACATTAGGGAATTTCTTCTTTAAATTAAGGGCATTTTTCACGGCTTTTGTACAGCAGACACGGCTGCAATACATCCGTCCTTCTTCGCGGGAGCCCACGCACTGGATCATAACCACATTTTTAAGTTTAGATTTTGGGAAATCCTGTTTATATAGCATTTTCTCAAATTCTACGTGCGTGACAATCCGGGAAGATTTACCATATAAATATTCGGTGGTTTTATATTCTTCCGCACCGGTGGTAACAATTATCACGCCGTGTTCAATTTCTTCCTGTTCATCGGTTTCCCTGTCTGTTATTGTTGTTTGATAATTACCTACAAAACCCTCAACATTATCAATTATTACATTTTTGCGGATATGGATCAATTTATTATCAGTAATGCTTTGTATCGTATCATTGAGTAATTTCTGGGGGTCATTGCCAAAATTGAAATAGATATTCCTCATATTTCCACCCAGGACAGCTTCTTTTTCCAGAAGAAAGCTTTCGAATCCTGCATCTGCCAGAGATTGGACAGCAGTCATGCCAGCTAATCCACCTCCGATCACCAAAGCCTTTGGATTAATATCTATGGGAAGCCTTTTGAGGGGGCTAAGTTCACGGGCTTTTGCCACACCCATGCTCACCAGGTCTTTTGATTTCTCGGTAGCCAGTTCCGGTTCGTTCATGTGTGCCCAGGAACACTGGTCTCGGATATTAGCCATCTCAAAAAGATAAGGATTAAGTCCGGCTTCGGAAATGGTCTGCCGGAAGAGAGGCTCATGGGTTCTGGGAGTACAGGCAGCTACAAGAACTCTATTCAGGTTATGCTTTCCAATTTGTTCTTTGATCGTATTCAAACAGTCCTGAGAACAGGCATACATCAAGTTTTCTGAATGCTCGACATTAGGAAGGCCTTTGGCAAATTCTGCTACTGAAACCACATCTACAACGCCAGCAATATTAATACCGCAATGACAAACAAAGACACCAATTCGAGGTCTTTCACCCCTAACATCTCTTTCGGGTACAGCATTTTCTTCTTCTGTGATCTCCTGTCTTTCCAATTGCAGATATTTAACCGCATCAGCTACTGCACCAGAAGCAGTAGTCACCGATTCCGGAATATCTTTGGGTCCATTCAAGGCACCACAAACAAAGATACCTTCCCGCGTTGTTTTAAGAGGAGTGAAGGCATCAGAACGACAGAACCCGAATTCATTTAATTTTATATCCAGTTTTTCCGCTAATTTAGTGATATTTTGTCGAGGTTGCAAGCCTATTGATAATACCACCATATCGAATTCAGACTGTTTTATTTTTCCATTTTCGAAAACATATTTTAAATTTAAAGAACCATTTTCAGTTTCAGTAATCTCAGCAACCTTTGATTTAATGAATTCTACTCCATATTGTGTTTTCGCTTTTTCGTAATATTTATCAAAATCTTTCCCATAAGCTCTGATATCCATATAAAAAATGGATGCTTTCAACCCCTTGATATGTTCCCTGGCTATGATAGCTTCTTTGATGGCGAACATACAGCAGGCGGAAGAACAATAATTATGACCAATACTTTCATCTCGTGAACCCACGCACTGGATAAAGGCAATGCTTTTAGGTTCTTTATGATCGGAGGCTTTTACTACATGACCACTAAATGGACCGGAGGCAGAAAGCATTCTCTCAAATTCAAGAGAAGTAACCACATTCTTATAGCTCTTGTAACCAAATTGTCCAAAACCGATCGGGTCAAAGGCATCAATACCAGTTGCCAGAATTACGGCGCCTACATTAAGCTCAATTTCTTTATCAGTATCCTCATAATTGATTGCTTTAGCTGGGCATACCTTTTCACAAATTCTGCATACTCCTTTGGTAAGATACAGGCATCTATTTTTATCTATAGTATATTCGGAGGGAATACTCTGCAAAAAATATCTTGATATCGCTCCTCTTTTCCGTAACCCCATATCAAATTCATCATCCACTTTGACCGGACATTTAGACTCACAGATACCACAAGCAACACATTTAACGGGATCAACATATTTTGCTTCTTCAATAATTGTTACGTTAAAATTTCCCGGTTCTCCCGTAATAGAAGAGAGATTGGATTTAATGTGCATCTTTATATTAGGATGTCGGGCACATTCGCTCATTTTGGGAGACAGAATACACATTGAACAATCATTAGTAGGGAAAGTTTTATCAAGTTGTGGCATCCTGCCACCAATAGATGCTGTTTCTTCTATAATATGAACTTGTATCCCCATATCTGCCAGATCAAGAGAAGCTTGTATCCCAGCAATCCCCGCTCCCACTACCATTACAGACCTGCTTTTCAGACTCATATTTTCCTCAATACTCTACAAAAATATTTGCTTTTGTGTCGGGTTTTCACCCATTTCATTAATTTGCTGAGTAAATTCATTTCCTACCTGAGCAAACTTTTGACCTTCAGAAGCCGATATCCAGGTGAGACGTATTCTTTGTTCTTCTAATCCTAAAGTACTAAATATCTTTTTTACAATCGCAATTCTTCTGCGAGTATGATAATTACCAACCTGGTAATGACAATCGCCCGGATGTCAGCCACCTACCAGAATGCCGTCTGCTCCCCGTATATATGCTTTTATCAAAAAAACAGGATCTACCCTGCTGGAACACATTACTTTGATGGGCAATATTGCAGCAGGATATTGCATCCTGTTTATACCCGCCAGGTCTGCTCCGGTATATGAACACCACTTACACAAAAAACTTAATATTTTAGGTGAAAATTTTTCTTTCATAATTTACTCTCCAAGTTCGGGAAATTCTTCTTCTTTATATATCATAACCGGAATTTCTTCTGCTACACTTCTGCCTGCCACAAAATCAAACATACCTGCTGCTGCTTCACCAATCTTTTTGAAGATAGCAGCAACCGGAATATCAGCCGGACAAACATCTGAGCACATCCCACAACCTACGCAGGAAAAACTCATGTGTGATAATCTTCCCAAATGAAAAAACAGGGTATCTGGGGGAAGTCGTAAAGCTCCTTTCTGTGCCAATTCCTTCTCCAATGTTTGTCTGTTATAATCATAATTGAATGATTCAAAATCACAAAGCATACAATAACAGATAGGGCATACTGAATTGCAGCCATGACAACCAATACATCTGCCAAATATATCAATCAGACCATCCAGACCTGTTTCCGAAGTATCCACTTCAGCAAATAATTTTTCTTTCTCTGCCTTCCTCTTGATTAAAAGTGGCTTCAGGAAAGACTCCTCAAATTCCGCTTCGATAGACTCAGCTTCCCAGTATTCTGATAATGCCATTGCCTGTTCGCTTTGAAGATAAGCTGTCAGTTTATGAGTATCTTCACCTGCGATTGAAAGAAATATATCTGCTTCCAGGGGATATAAATGCTCACAGCCCTTACAGGCGGGTCTGATATCTTCTGGTATTTCCAGCATTTTTACCTGCTTCCGATAATCTTCCAGTTTTTCATCTATTATCTGAGAAGCATTTTTGGATAAGGGAAAAACTCCCCCGCAACTATATGTGATTACAAAGAAATCTTCCCTTCTCACCTGTTCACGTTTAACCATTTCCACAAATGCCCGGAATTCGCAGGGGCGCACAATGGCAGCAACCGGTTTTTCCATTGGTGTAAAACGGCTCAGCAGTTGACCAGCATTTGCAGGCATCAAAGGATACAAGGGAACTATGTCATCCAGAAATTCAGGATTAGAAATCAGTCCGTAATCTACTGTGCCATTCTTATGTTTTCTCAAAGAAAAAACACTGCTGATCTTTTCATTAATCAGTAATTTCTTCAAAAAATCTTTCAAAGCATTTTCAGGAGTTTTTACTATACTTATCATTTTATTCATGATCGCTCTCCTGAGCCTCTGCACTTTTTACCAGCCTACCTAATTCCCCCAATTCTTCTGGTTTGTATTCTTTCATCGGTAATCCATCACCAAAACTTTCACCAGCAGTATATTCAAAAGCTGCCTGTGTCACACTACCCATATAACTGAAAATCTCAGCTACAGGAATGTTAACAGGGCAGGCATCTGAGCATAATCCGCAGGATACGCAGGATAGGCTCATGTGCGCCATTCTGCCCGTGTGAAACATTAATTTATCCAGCGGAAGAGCTAAGCCTCCCCGTTCCTGAGCTCTCATTATTATTATATCAGAATTGGGTTTGGCTACAGCAGAATCAAAATAACACTGACGGCAATAACATATAGGGCAGGCACTCTGACAATTATGGCAGCCAATACATTCCGAGAATGTGTTCAATAAATTTTCAAAGCCCTCTACTTTAGTTTTTATAACTTTAAATGTTTCATTCCTGGCTGCAACTCGCTGGTTTTTGACATTTTCAATTGATTTTCTCCAGCTAGTCAATTCCTGATCCAATGCAATACTCAAACCGGCAAGGAAATCCTCTCCTTTGTTACTGTTAGGCAGCACTATAAGATTATCACCATCAATGCCAAAATGTATATCACTGGCTGGCAGCGAGAATTTATCGCAAATTCGGCAGACCGGTTTCAGATTTTCGGAATTCCATATATTTTCAGTTAGGATTTTGTGATATTCAGCCTCGCCCCAGACGGAATCCTGAATATAATCTTGCATTGGCAGGGCACCCTGGCAATCATAACTGAAAATCATCAGATCATCAGTTTTGATCTGATGAAGTTTTGTTAATTCTACCGTAGCCCGGACTTCACAGGGACGCATCAGCACTGCAATTTTATATTTCCCGTCTCCTTTCCGGGTTAATCTCTTCACTGCCTTAGCAGCATTAACCGGCATAATCGGAGCCATAGGGGTGGCATTGTCCAGCAATGCCATATCTTTTATCATGATCCAGGCATAAGAATCCTTCGACGGAATCTGCATGGGTAACATTATAGCATCAAATAGTTTTTTGTTTGCTGCCTTTCTCAAAAATTCCAGGATTGTCTTTTGGATTTCCTTCCCGGTATTAAGCAGTGCTCCTTTCTGAGGAATTTTAGACATTTAACACTCCTCGTATTGCTGATCTATTCCATAGTTTTACTAACATTTTCTTAACGCCTCTTTCACTTCTTGATAAATCTGGGGATTTGTGAAATGCCGTGTTCGGATAGAGCCTGAGGGACAACTACCCACACAATTGCCACATCCCCGGCAGATCGCTTCATTCACTACGGATATTCCACGTTCGGCATCAAAATATATTGCTCCATAAACACAAACTTCCAGACATGTCTGACAACCGGTGCAATAAGCTTCCAGTATTTCCGAAACCATCACTTCCGGGATAATCTTCTGGCCAGGGATCAATTGAGTTAAAATATTACCTGCCGTTGCCTGCCCCTGTATCATTGCTTCAGATATTCCGCAGGGTCCCCGATTAGCTCCGGCTATAAAGACACCATCGGTATTGGTTGATACGGGATTGATCTTTATATGTGCTTCCTGAAAAAATCCTGTTTCATGTTGCTCTATATTTAATAATCCGGCAAAATACTTGTTTTCACAAGAAGGCAGCATGGCTGGTGCCAAAATGATCATGTCAGGTTTCAGTTTATCTTGTCTCCCATCAATTTGAGTATAGCTGATTGTTTCACCATCTACTTTGACCTCTGTCACGCGGACAAAGTTGATCCCGGTTGCTTTAACAACCTCAAAATAATCCTGATCTTCTTTATCCGGCAAGCAGATATCTTGATGCAGGTTTGTTATCTCTATATTTTCAGACTGCTTTTTTAGATAGTGTGCAATTTTAAACAGGTAATTACAGCAGACCTTTGAGCAGTAACCCACTTCCTTTCTACCCACGCAATGAACCAAAGCAACGTTTTGAGGAATTTGTCCCGATCTCAGGACGATCTTATTCTGTTTTGAATACATCTCCTCGATTTCCAGGGCTGTGTAAACTTCATCTGTTTCCTTGTAACTGAAATCCGGATAATCTCTGGGGTCTGCAGTAACATAACCATTTGCCAGTACTACTCCTCCTGCCAGTAATTCCGTTTCATCTCCGCTTTGATTATTCTTAAGCACAATTTCAAAATTGCCCAGAAAGCCCACAATTTTCTCTAATTCTGTGTTAGTAAAAACCTTTATATATTGATTTTTAGTGAGTTCCTTTATTTTCTCATGGATAACGGCAGCATTCTTTCCTTGTTTCGGTAAAAGCTCCTTAAAAAGAATAGATTTGCCACCTAATTGAGCCTCTTTTTCAATCAGGAATACTCGCCGGTTTTTGCCTGCCAGGCTCAAGGCTGATTCAATTCCGGCTATCCCGCCTCCAACCACCAGTACATCCGGATTGCTGTCCAGATGCTTCTCTATTAATGGTTCCTGATAGACTGCCCGGCTAATTCCCGAATGGATGTACTGTATTGCTTTATTAGTTGCTTCTTCTTTATCCGATATTATCCAGGCACATTGTTCACGGATATTCACAATTTTATACATATAGGGATTCAAGTCGGTTTTTTTACAGATTTCTTTAAATGTGCTGTCATGGTCACGAGGTGAGCAGGCAGCACAGACCAGATGAGTAAGGTTGTTACTTCTGATCTCTTCTTCCAGATAAGCTTTGCCAGCTACAGAGCATAATAACTTGTGTCTTTTTACTATCAGTTCCTTATCCTGAAAATCCTTTAACGCCGATATTTCTTCTATGATCCTGTCTATATCTACTTTACTGGAAATATTGGGACCACATTCACAAATATAAATTCCTATTTTATCAGACATTTCGCCACCTTAAATCTCTAACAGCGTCATTATCTTAGCCACCGCTGCCTCTGCCTGGACCACGCAGGATTGTATATCTTTGGGACCTTCAGCGCAACCGGCAACAAAAATTCCCGGCTGGCTTGTGCAGACTGATCCTATACTTCCGTCTGGAGTGCTTATAAATCCATACTGGTCACGCTCTATCGCCAGAATACCTGCTAATTCATCTATGCCTTCCGCTGGCTTGATCGCAACTGTCAAGATTGCCATATCAACTTTCAGGTTGGCTGGTTTGTCCTGATTATCCAGATATTTTATCTCTAATTTACCGTCTTTCTCTAATATCTGCATTTTAGTTATATCAGATTGATAGATATATTCTGCTGTATTTTTTCTGATCTCGTTATTTAATTTCTGATAGGTTTTATCCGGCAGGCAGAGATTTGTATAAATATCATAAATTTTCACTCCCGGCAATTTTTCTTTCATAAAGTAAGCATACCTGGCGGAATACGAGCAACAGACATTTGAGCAGTAACCTGCTATATCTCTTCCTGCACAATGTATTATGGCAATTGATTCCGGCATTGCTTCACCATCTCGCATTCGCAGTTTGCCTTCTGTAGGTCCGTTTGACGCCAGGAGACGTTCAAGTTCATAAGCTGTAAATACTCCCGCGTATTTGCCATAACCAAGGTTAGCGATCTCTTCCGCCTTGATAGTGTCAAATCCTGCTGCTGCTATGATCGCTCCTGCCTTGATTTTTAATATCTCATCCTTTTCGTCGAAATCTATGGCGCCAAACATGCAGGCTTCCACACAAAGATTGCATTCTTCCGTGCCATTTAACCGCAGGCATAATGCCGGGTTGATCACAGGGACATTAGGCAGTGAACCTGCACATTCCACGTATATTGCTTTCTTTTCGACCAGATTCTGCTCCCAGTTATTGGGTTGTGAAACCGGGCATACCGGATAACACATTCCACAGCCCAGGCAGGCACTCAGGTTTACATATCTTGCTTTCTTTAATATTGATATTTCAAAATTGCCGGCTTCTCCACTAACTTCACTTATGGAACTGACTGTTAATACCTCAATATTCCTATCCTGCAATATTTCCTGCTGAATAGGAGCTACAAGGCAGGTTGAGCAATCCATATTAGGAAATGTTTCACCCGTCTTGATCACATTCCCGCCTATTAATGGTAATCGCTCCACCAGATACACTTTCTTCCCGGCTTTGGAAAGCATCAGACTTGCTGACATTCCCGAAATTCCTGATCCGATTACCAAAACAGTTTCTGAAGGGTTCATCTGCAATCCTTATTTTTTGTATATTAAATTAAAATCGAATGTCATTGTTTAATGGATTTGGTCCCAGCTTCTTGATCTTTTCCGAAAATTCATTTACAACCTGGATGTACCTTTTACCCTCCGAAGCTGAAATCCAGGATAACTGTAACCTCTCAGGTTCTATCTGAAGTGTCTCCATCACTTTCTTTAATAATGCATATCGCCGGCGTGAATAATAATTACCAACCTGGTAATGACAATCACCAGGATGTCAGCCAGCTACCAGTATGCCATCCGCTCCATTAAAATACGTGGTTAATAATAAATTGTGGTCTATCCGGCTCGAACACATCACCCGGATTACGTTTAAGGATGGTGAGATGTCCTTCCGCGACGCCCCCGCCATGTCCGCTGCTGCATAAGTACACCAGTTACACAAAAAACCAACTATACGTGGCTTAAATTCTTTTGTCTCCATGTAACCTCTATTATTTTTTAAAACTCTGATTATGCCTTTCCGTGATGATGCTGCTATTAAAAAAAAACGAAAGCGTATTTGGGTAAATACGCTTTCTAAAAACTAAAACTGGATTTGAGCAGAATGCGTACCTGTCCCATCATCCATGCAGAACATCAAAGTTTTTCCTGTGCGGTTGCACCAGGATTGAATATCAGTTGGAAATGAAGGACAATCTGCTAATACTTCCAGAATGTCTCCTTCTTCCATATTTGGGATAAAGGCAACCACTTTTAAAATCGGTTGCGGGCATTTTAACCCTGTACAATCTAATGTCTTTACTGCCATAATTCCTCCATGTTTTTTTATCTCAGAATGTCAGGTCAGGTTACCGATTTAGAAACCAGAACAGCAACCGGTAGTCCACTTATTCTATCTGATCTCGACATTTAATCTCTCTCTACTTTATCTCTCATTTTCTCTGTGATTACGCACTTTCATATATACCCAGCTTTTTGATAATTATAAATTTATTTGTAATTACCTCCTGTCAAGCATAAATTTGACTTCTGCCATTTCCTTATGATCAAAAATAATTCAGGGAGCTTTTGGACATTCCCTGAACGTTATATTATTCCACAGGATTTGAACTCACAGATTCCCATTCATAATATGCACCATCATACACTCGCACGCGGGGATAATCCAGCATTGATTTCAATGCCATATATATTATTCCTGCCCGCACACTGGTAGCGCAATATAAGATCACTTCCTTATCACTCGTAATACCAGCAGCAATCAGCAATTTTACCATTTCTTCCCTGGTTTTGATAGTGCCGTCTTCATTGATGATATTCTTATATTCAAAATTGATTGCTCCCGGTATATATCCCTTTCTCTGCAACTTCTCATCTTCAGCTTTGCCTGTAAATTCATCCGCACTACGAACATCAACCAGTATCACATCCGCTTTATCTTTGTTGCTCTTCACATAGTCCATTGATGCATAAATATCATTATTCACTTTTGGAACAAAGACTGCTGGTACTATTTCCGTAACGTTAAGGGTTACTGGCAAACGAGCCTTCATCCAGCTCTTGATGTGTCCAT
>CAZAHZ010000027.1:0-19050 GCA_964485055.1 uncultured Candidatus Cloacimonadota bacterium | reverse complement strand
GTCAAAAATCTCCTGTTCGTAGACGTCAGGGATATTATAACTGCTTTTATGATGATAACAAAGTGTTGCCAGATTTGTCAGATTCTGTTCATTCTCAATCGAATACAATTGAATTGGGGGCCACTTGATCTCTTCTGCATTCAGAGAAATATTCATCGCAGAATTAAATACTTTAATGAACCTCAGTTGTTTATCACCTTCATCCACCATGTATATCGTGGCGCCTTCCGCATTAGTATATTCGAGGGCTGCATCCAGGATATGACCAAAAAGCTTGTCAAAATCACGCTCCTGCGTCAGCATTATGCTGATATTGCGCAGCATTGATAATTCCTTGAGCTTTATTTTCGGTTCTTCTTCTCTCATACTTTCATCTTGTTTTTTCATAATCAGGATTGTTCGATTTTAACCATCAAATCTTTAACATCTTTTATCAAATCACTTTCAGGAGCTATTTTCTCCAATATCTCCCTGCTTCTGACCAGATTCTCCCGCGCTGCCAATAACCGACCCATCAAATAATTGCCTTCTCCAATACTATAATAAGCGTGAGCAGTGGCAGGATGCTCTTCACCATAATTCTCCCGATAAATTTTCAAAGCCTTTCCCAGATAGTCAATTGCTTTCTGCTTCTCTTCACTGCTGATATAGGCTCTGCCTATATAATCGTAAGTTGTTGCTGTCTCAGGATGGTTGACGCCAAATATTCTTTCTTCAATTTCCAAAGCCCGATTAAGATTTTGCAAGGCTTCTTCCAATTCATGCATTCCATCATAAGCATTACCTATCTGACGATAAAGCGGGGCTGCCTGAGGTTTATCCAGAAGTTTATTCTCTTCCAATATCGGAAGTGCTTTCTGCAAGTATTCCAGAGCAGTAGAAAATTTACAGGTTTGCAGGTAAAAAGCCCCCAGGTTATTATAACACATAACAAGTTTCCCCGGCACATCCTCTTTGGATTCCAGCAAAATCTTTAATGCCCGCTCATAGTGTTCTAACGCTTCCTGATGCTTACCCTGATGCAAATACACGTTTCCCATGTGCATCACGCTCTTAGCAAAATCTGGATGATCTTCACCCAGCTCGATTGATCTGATCAATAATGACTTGCCATGATATTCCAGTGCCCGTTCATATTCTCCCAGTATGCTGTAAGCATTTCCCGCATTATTCAATAAAGCTATGATCAAATTGAATTTGGCATCTTTCTCCTCAAACATCGGTAATGCTATCAATGTATATTCCAAAGATTTATGGTATTCACCCATGGCATAATAGACCAGACCAAGGCAGTTATAACTTTGAGCTATCAGGATGTCATCAGGTTCAAGCACCTTCTCTTTTATTTCCAATGTTTTTAACGCCAGCTCAAGTGATTTATTCAACCGCATATCCCGATAAGCAACAAAAAATGCTGCTGCATAACAGGCATAAGCTTTCTTCAATACTTCCGCTCTTTCATAATGTAGCCCGATCATCTCATAATATGGCTTCAATTCGTCCTTTGAGTAAATCTTCTCATAACTTTCCGCAGCCAGGAGATTTAACTTTTTCTTCTTCTCCTGTAAAAGACGGTTATAAGCTGTATCTCTAAATAATATCTGAGCAAATATATAATGCAGCTCTTTCATTCTGATCCAGATACAATTACTTACCACTTCATCTGCTTCACTCAAAAGTTCTTCATTCAGCATGGCTGATAAAACCGGAATATCAAATTCCACTCCCAGAACACTGGCAAAATACACCAACTCTCTGATTTCTTCCGTCAAATTATCTATACGTGCTCCGATTATATCTGTAATTCCAAATGCCGTTACCATTTCCACATCTTTTGTGAGTTTTCCCAGCTCATCCAGATAATGCTGTTCCTGAAGATACAACGTGATCTGCTCAAGAAACAAGGGATTGCCCTGTCCCTTTCGGATAATTAAATCTGCTGTCTTTGCTGGCAGATGTTCCAATGACAGCATATATTTAACAAGCTGCGTAGCATCTTTTTCTATCAGGGGATCCAGTCTTATCTGCTCCTGGTCTGCATTTTCTAATTTATAATCTATCAGGTTTCCATCTGATTGATAGCGACAGCAGATTAATAACACTAATGAGCTGGTACCCCTATCAGTGAGAGTCATCACAAATTCCAGTGTCTCACTGTCTATCCATTGTCCGTCTCCAAGATGCAACACCACTTTTTTATTTTTCGCTAATCGCAGAAAAAATGAAACAAGTGCTTTTCGCTCCTGCAACGGTCTTGCCGGCGGTGGTAATAATTCCCAGATTGAGTCCTGCCATCTATATCCCAGAAGTTGACCTATTATGGATTTTATTCGCAATAATTCCTGATCATTTCCTGCCAGTTCGTCCCATATCTTGCTGAATTTCGATTTATTTTCTTCTAATCCTGTCTTCTGGTTGTAAACAAAATATTCCTTGAGAAATTTTATTACTGGAGCATAAGGTTGTTTTAATATCCCATCGCATAGCAGATAACACCAATTGGCGGATTCTTGCCCTGTTTTATGTAGGGCTTCACTGATCAGCCGGCTTTTTCCCATCCCGGGATCTCCATGAATATATATCGCTTTTGGTTTACCGGTTTTTACTTTGTCGTTTAAACACTGTATTATTGTTGCCAGTTCGTCTTTTCGTCCGCAAAAATTGCTCTTACCGATATTCTCTATGCTCTGCTTCTCACCCTGGAATTTATAGACTGGTAATTCCCTGGCAAATCCTTTCATTTTAATTTCACCCAGGTGCATAAAATTATACCGGTTTAGCAATTGCTCATAAGAAAAAATATCTACCAGTGTCTCCCCTATCTCTGCCTTCATCATCAAACGCGATGCCAGGTTAGGCGGATAGCCTAAGATTGTATATTCCTGACAATCCGGTGTGCCGGTAAATCCTGCATAAACTCTTCCACTGCTGATGCCGAGCTTGATATTGCTCATTGAACAGGTCAATTCCTGAACAAAGAACATCATCCTGTCCAAGGTCTTCTCATATTTACAGGGAGCTCCAAAGATCAATATACCCAGTAACCCTTTGTCCGAATAATCTAATTTATTAAAAAAAGCATTATAGCGTGCTGCCAGCATCTCGATCTTGCCGATTGCCTCTGGTAATTTCTCAAATTCTATCTTGTCCAGATGGATAAAGGCATTGGAAATATCCCTGATCTCATTACTGGCTTTATATTTCTGAAGTGAGGAATTTAAAAATGAGTTAACTGTTTCGGTTGTATATTCATATTTCTGCTTCGTTGGCGGCATTATCCTGAATTCACTCTCCGCAGGTACATAAACATTATTTTCTTCCTGAAAATATTTTCTGCCTATCTCCTCCACTGAACCTTTGGAAAATACCACATCGCGTTTCAGATCTGAAAAAGAATTACATTCTTCTATTGCACTGCCATAAAAAAAATACTCGTTCTGCCATTTATTATTCAAGATTACCCAGCAAATTTCTCCAAAACAAACTGTTAATCGTGCATCTATCCGAAAACCATCTCCCACTTCCTCTATGGATGGTGCCGTTGCCAAACTGCTCTTTATCACCTGATAAACCGATAACAGATTATCTCCTGATACATTCTCAAAAACCGCCATAAAGGCATCGCCGGCAAATCCTGTGACAAAACCACCCTGCTCCTCGATCGCTTTTATCACTGGAGTAAACGCATTCTCTAATATCTGGTTGATCACTTCCGCACCTTTCTGACCCTTGCGGGTTAAGGTTTCCGTGATACGAGTGAAATCCTTGATATCAAAAAACAGGGCATATCCTGTAAAACTATCCTGATAGTTTCCCTCTTCATATTTCTGAAAAATATATTCAGGGACGTACTTTATCATTTTTCCTCCGGCTTTGGGATATTACTATTCAATTGTCAGTATTAATTATAAGTCAAGTATAATTTATTTTCTTTGATAAATTATGTTAATATTGTTACTGGATGACTACTTTTCCTGATGAATAGTCTCTACTTCCTAAATCCTTATAATTTATAAGATTTATAAGCCCCATCTCCCTTCCCCAACTCCCCTCCGCCGACTACAGAGCATCTGATAATTGGTGATAAATATCAGATTAGTATTTTTTAATAAAAATGGAGCTTGACAGGGAGGAAACGGATGTTCATTTTTTGTGGAGTGAGATCGTAAAACCGGAGGAAAGATGAAATATGTAATATTAGCGTTAATACTTATAGTACAAAGTTTATTATTATTTTCAGATGGTGGGGCAAAAACAGAGTCAAATCCTCAGATCTCACCTGGAAAACTGGATTACCTTGAGCCGGAACAGGAAGACAAGCCAGTATTGGCAAAACCAGAGCAGGAGGAAAAAGCGGAATTGCCTGAAAGTGAAGAGGGGAACTTCGTAACCTGGTCGGAAGAAATCCATTATCTGGAACGAAACATCTATCTTAAAGGGAGCGAAACACTCAGGATCAGCCCTGGAACTAAGGTTATCGCTACTGGGAATTATGGTATCACAGTAGAGGCAAATGCGACTATAGAGGCTTTGGGAACATATGAAACTCCCATAGAATTTGCAGTTGATTATGATTATGATGGAAATTTCGGGGAGTCTTTGAATGGTCAAAGCCTGGAATACTGGCAGGGGATAAAATTTCAAAAGGGAGGGGATAAAGAGAATCCGAGTATATTTTTTAATTGTCTTTTTTTCCGCAGTTGGGCAGAACAAAATCCTGATAAGTCGCCTGATCAACAAACCACTAATAGTCTTTTCAGGATTGAGGGTGATTGCGAGGTGATCTTTGAAAATTGCAGATTTGAAGAAAATAATTATTTCGGGCAAGACTTTATCACTGCGAAATACAGTGACATAGAAATCAGAGGATGCCATTTTCAAAAGAATAATGCAGGAATCAGGCTTGAAAACTCAATCCTGAATATGTCAAACATTACCTGTCTCAATAATACAAATATAGGATTTGCACTTTATAAAGTGGAAACTAAGATAGAATACTGTAATTTCACCAATAATCGGAAATTCCACCTTCTTGCAAGACAGAAACATGTTTTAAGGATTGATAATTGCACTTTTACGGACAATGATAATGACCAGGATCCCTTGATCTCAATAAACGATCTCAAGCAATGCTTTCTGGAGAATACGATATTGAACGACAATAAAACACTGGCAGTTGAGTGCAATAATACTGATCTCTATATGGAACACTGCCTGATTAGCGGATATACTATGAGTTCTGCGCTTAAATTTAATTCTGAATATGGGAAAACTGTGGCGAAGATAATTAATTGTAATATTATAGATAACTCCTATCAAGACGAATCTGTTTTACAGATTGGAAATGATATAATATTGATCGTGATCAATTCGATATTTAAGGAAAATCAAACTCCTGAGATACGGATAATTCCATCTACAGGAGGAAGTTCTTTTTATGCCTTGAACTCCGTGATCTCTCAACAGACCAGTTTACAAAACGAATTTTACCGGATGAAAGCTGAATGGCAGGAGATAATAAATCCCATTGACATAGCAGATTGCCAGGATAGCAGATTGAGAGATCGGGGATGGCAACAATATATAAGTGGTGAGACAGAGATATTTTCTCTAACACCGGACAAATATATAGGAAAAGCCCCGGATATAGGATTTTATGAAAATTGAACCAGGCAGGAAGTTATAATTTTTTGATTTTCCTGAGTGGAATAGTGAGATTAATATCATCAGAGGTTGTGTCAGTCCAGAGAGCGGAAAAAATTCTGGCGACATTATAGAAAGGACTTTTGGGATTAGATTTATGTTTTTCGTAAAACTCAATATCTTCTTCGTCGGGATTTTCATCACCGCAAAAATGAGCCATAAAAGCCCGGGCATAATAAGGCGCCACAATTCTGGTTTGCTCTTCACTAAGCCCATTATGTTGCTTGAGGAAGTAAGCTTCCAGTTCCAGTAAACCGTTCCAGACTTTTTTCATAGCCCATTGCCGGAAGGGCAATTCAGAGCCATAATCAAAATCAATATCATCAATATACCTAGTTTCGATATTGAGTTCATCGGGTTTCAGTGTGAGTAATCTCCAGGCAAAGGGTGCAGAAGTAAGAGCAGCAGTTTCAATGTCGTAGATCGTTATACCGTCATATATAGCACTACTGACGTCCTGAGCATGCAGATGCCCGGTGAAAACAAAATCAAGACCAGCTCTGGCAAGCCTGGCACCTATTTCTTCATAGTTTTTCACCAGGAAGGCACTAAAAGTCTTGCCCTGATCATGAAAATGTTCTACCAGTCCATGGTGCATAACTCCAAGGATCCTGTCGCCGTGAGTGACTGCTTTACTGATCATATTTTCAGCCCAGCGAACGGTTTCTTCGTTGAGAATACCATCTGGGAGCGGTCTTTCAGCTTTTTCTTTGTACTGGCTGGCATCCAGCGTGATGATCCTAAGCCCTGGTTTTATCTGCGTGCAATAGGATAAAGTGGCGGTATCTCTACTATAAGCCTGCCTGAAGCCATAATCATAATATATTTCTTCAAAATCAGAGGCAGTGATAGAATCTATTTTCTGAGGAGTATCTCCGAGCAGGCTGTAAGCCAAGCCATTATTAATATCATGATTTCCTGGAGTGATAAAAACCTGGATACCATTAGCGGTGAATTCTTTCAGGAGTATTGCAAGTTGCTCATGTGATAAGCGTTCACCTTCATTAGTAACATCACCGGCAAGTACCACAAACTCCACCCGGCGTTTGATCATGTCTTTGATGGCAGCCTTGATAACAGCTTCACTTTCCAGAGTAAGTTTGGCATCCTGCTTCAGATATTCCAGATATGATCTGCTCCGGGAGTTGACCAGGGAAACGGGATAGTAATGCATATCCGTCATTACTGCAAATCTCGTCTCAGCAATGTTATCGGAAATATCAGGATCAACTTTAAGACAAGCCAGAAAAAAATATAGAACAAGCAACAGCACTAAAGCACTCATATTTATTCCTTGTAATCCTCGAATGAGGTTTTTAATCTCTCACAGTTACTTTTTAACAATTAATATAAATTTGTCAAGTATGCAACGTATTCATCTGAAAATCAGAATTAATTCAGCCGTGCAGCAATTCAATCCCGTCATCAAAAAAAATCAACTAAGTTTATTTATATTTGAGCCACTTCCAGGTTTCTTTAAGAGATGGTTTTTTGCCATACATCAGGATGCCCACGCGATAGATCCGGGAGACCAGCTTGAAAAAGAAAAAGATTGCAGCAGCCAAAATGACGATGGAGATATATGCTCCTGAAGGCATGACGGGATCGCTGACAGCAATTCTGCAGAACATTACTACAGGAGTAAAAAAGGGAAATAGTGAAGCCCAAAATGCAGCGGAGGTATCAGGATTTTTGGCAACTGAGATCATAATAAAAAAACCGACAATATTAAGAATTATGATCGGAAATAGAAATTGCTGACCCTCATCCTCTGTATTGACCATTGCTCCGACGGCAGCAAAAAGAATCGCATAAATTGCATAACCCATCACGAAGAACAGCAGCAAAAAGATGAAGACCGGAATTGATAACTGCAAATTCTGTATAAGGGACATAAATTTACCTTGAGGGAGTCCCACCTGCATCATTAAGGGTGCACCATAATTAGCTAAGGCAAAAAGAAATCCACCAAATACTATCATCTGCAGGATACCGGTCATGCTGATACCTATCAGTTTTCCCAGCATTAACTCGCCAGGTTTGACAGAAGAAATGATGGTTTCGGTGATACGCTGACTTTTTTCCTCAATCACGCTTCGCGTTACTGTTTGCCCATAGATCATAATAAACAGCATCAGGAAATAGGATAGAAGATAGGTCATCATATAATTTGAAGTGCTGTCTTTGCTGACCTCCCCTTTTTTGGTCACCTGGGCAGTGACCAGATTTACCCAACCCTGATTCATTTCAGATCTTATCTCTTCTGCGGGATAACCTTTTTTTTCCAGCCGCATATTTACAACAAGACGAGAGATAGCTCTACTGAATTCCCTTTGTTCTACAAAATCACTGACATTACGGGCAGCATAATAAACTTTTCGAATCTCTATAATATCGGACGGTATAACTAAATAACCATCTAATTCTTTTGAATTAATGGCATTCTGCAGGTCTTTGATCACTTCATCCTTATTATTATCTACTAAATTGATCTCGTTGAATAAATACTTGGGTTTTCCATTTTTTAATGTATCAGGCATGCTTTTAACAAAGTCCTGATATATTCTGCCGGTTTCGTCAATTATTGTATAAGTCCTGGTTGAGGGCTGGAAAAACTTACTGAAGACATATATGCTGCCAAAAATCAAAATTATTAATAATGGGAATAATAAAGTTCCTATTATAAAACCTCTGGTTCGTACTCTGGTAATAAATTCTCGCTTAATGACCGTTAATACTTTCTTATTCATAAATCTACCTCTCCACTAGACGCTAGCCGTAATGGCTTCAATAAAAATGCCATTTAAAGATGGTTCCATGATATCAAATTTTCTGATCCTTAACCTTGGTACAATTTCTTTCAAGAAATCCTGAGGATCAATATCTTTCTTTAATTGAATTTCACTGAAGTTTCCAAAATCGTCGTATTTTTCAATCATCTTCGAATTAACCAGAAATTCATTGTTTCCTTCATATTCCAGGTGAATGTTCTTTTTTCCGAAACGCTGCTTTATTTCGCTTAATTTTCCCGAAAGCACTTCCTTTCCTTTGTTAAGAAGTAGTATCTGGTCACAGAGTTTTTCTGCACTATCCATGGAATGAGTGGAAAAGATAATAGTCTTCCCAAGCTTCTTTTGTTCCAGAATGATTTCCTTGATAAGATTGACGTTAATAGGGTCTAATCCCATGAAAGGTTCATCCAGAATGATCAGGCTGGGATTAAACATGATAGTGGCAATGAATTGCAGTTTCTGCTGCATACCTTTTGATAGTTCTTCGACTTTCTTTTTCTTCCAGTTTGAGAGATCAAATCTTTCCAGCCAGTGGTCTATAGACCTGCTGGCATCAGAGAGCTTCATGTTTTTAAGCTCCGCCAGAAATATCAGAACTTCCTTAACTTTCATTTTGCGGTATATCCCGCGCTCTTCAGGCAGGTAGCCGATCAGATTGTTAATCTCCTGAACATGAGATTTACCCATGACGGTTATGCTGCCGCTATCGGGAATAATGATATTCATTATCATCCTGATAGTGGTGGTTTTACCTGCTCCATTTGGTCCCAGAAAACCAAAAACACTGCCATTTTCTATAGAAAAGGACAGACTTTCTACAGCTTTCAGGTCTCCAAAACTTTTAGATATACTATCAATTTCAAGAACTTTCACGCTACCTCCCAAATTATTGACTTATTTTTAGCTTTTCACCTGACAATGTCAATAATAATATATTTAATCTGCCATTTTAACTTGATCAAAATGTAATCATACTACGCACTTCACGGTCATTATACGATTTCCCTTGCCCAATTTTTATCTAAGGAAGTTTTCTGTTTTCAGGAAGGTATCATGAAAGTTAAATTATCCAGTAGAATAATTGTAATGATATTCTTGATCTCAGCAGCAGGGATATTATCAGCAATACCTATATTTGATATTCAATACACTGAAGATCCTGGATCTGGAACATATCCCTCTCCTTATGAGGATCAGACCGTGACTATCAGCGGGATAATTACCTGCAATAATTGTTATGGAGATAAATTTGTACTCAGTTCTCCCGCTGGAGGATTATGGAATGGTATATTAGTGTATGAAAGCAGTGGTTACCAGTTAGGAGATGAAGTGGAAATCAGCGGAACTGTGGCAGAATATTGGGGTTTAACAGAAATCCAGGATGCCTATAATTTTAATCTGATTTCCACAAATAATCCTCTTCCTCAGGCTACGCTGATATCAACTTCGGAGCTTGCTTCCAGTGAAGCTTATGAGGGAGTTCTGGTTGAGCTAACCGATGTGTTTGTTTTATCGGAACCTGATGAATATGGCGATTACATAATAGATGACGGCAGCGGTGCCTGCTCAGTATCAGAATTCTGTCTGTCGGTAGATAACTATGGATTTGAACTGGTGGAAGGAATGCAGTTTACCAGTATCAAAGGCATTGTCACCTACAGCTATAGTGAGTATCATCTTTTGCCACGTTTTCCTGATGATATTATCATAAACTATGATCATTTATCTTTCCATATTCCTGATAGGAGCATTAATTCTCAGCAGGATTTCAGTCTGCCAATCCAGTTATTTTATGCGGGAACAGATACTCTTTTCAATCAATTCTATATGGAAGTAATATATGATGCCGGTATTTTACAATACAACGAAGTGGACTTATCAAACACACTGCTGGAGAATTATCAGGTGGAAGTTGAAAATACCGCAAATACGCTCATAATCTCTTCTTCAGAAGAGGTTGAGATAAATGCGGGAGGAGATTTTATTAAACTGAATTTCTTTCCGCTTGAGGAAGGGAATAGTCCTGTCAATTTTCTGCAATTGCTGATAAACGGAGAAGAATTTGCTGATTACGATAATGGCAGCATCACTTACCAGGCATTACCCGGCATGATAGCAGATGAAATTTCGCTGATACAGAGACCGATCCTGTCAGTGCCAGAAATTGTCATAGCCGGAGAGGAAATGGAGATCATCTGCTCTGCACCGGAGATGACGCAAAATTGGCAGGCTCATTTGAACTGGCAGGATATTGATCTTCCTTTGCAGATTACAGAAGCGGTCTTTGAACCCGCCAGTGGTCTCTGGTTTTTAACAACATTAACCTCCGAACCCGAGATTTATACAACTTATGACTTGATTGTCTCGGCTGATTATCAGGAAGAAGACCGGGCAGTGAATGCTGTTTATCTTATCCCCGAATATAAGGATGATTACTACTTTGTACATATCACTGACACTCATCTGCCGGGTCATACATTCTGGGGCAACGATCCAAATGGGACAGATTATACAGAAATCGATGATTTGAGAAGGGTTATTGATAATATCAATCTGATCAAACCGGAATTCGTTCTCTTCACCGGAGATGTTGTCAATGAAGGGGAACTTGAGGATTTTAATGACAGGCATCAATATTCTCTGTCAAAAAACCTGATCGGCGAATTTGAAGTTCCGGTTTTTATTACTTCAGGCAATCACGACATCGGAGGCTGGGATGACACTTCTCCACCGGACGGCACAGCAAGGCATAACTGGCATCGTTTTTTCGGCTGGGAATATCTGGAAAATCCGGCTCCTGGAGAAAGCTATACGCAAAATTACTCCTTTAATTATGGTAACACCTTGTATATTGGTATGGAAGCATATATAAATTATGATGACTATCTGCCTTCAATATTCGGAGATTCCAGCTTTATGAACTGGCAGATGAACTGGCTTGATGATCTTCTTGCAGTTTCTGAGGCAGAGTCCAAAGTTCTTTTTTATCATTGTGATTTTGATGATGAGATCAACCTCAACAGCCTCGGAGTGGATATGGCACTCTGGGGACATATTCATTCAAATGAGGGAAGCATATATAATTACCCCTATGATCTGGCAACTGATGCCGTCTGTGATGGAAGAAGCGCTTTTAGAGTGATTAAGGTCAATGATAATGAATTGCAGCCTTTATCTACCTGCTATGCCCAAAGTGGGATCAGTACGAGTTATAACTACCCAAATTCCGGTAATTATCCTGATAACAGTGCAATAATAAATAATCCTTTTGCCATTGATTTCGAGAATTGTCAGCTTGTCTTTATCATGCCTCACGCAGAAGCTTATGAAGTCAACATCGGCAATATTGAATATATCTACGATAATGGGATACGTAACGAAATAGCAGTCAGATTTTTTCTTCCTGCCAGCGAGGAGATTACCTTATCCGTCAATTCTATTAATACTGGAATCCAGCCTGATGATGTCCCTGATCTTATTGATCTGTTAATATATCCAAACCCCTTTAATCCCGAAATTACTATTGAATATTCTCTTATCTTAGAAGACACCGTAGAAATCTCCATCTATAATCTCAAAGGACAAAAAATCCAGGTTATACATTCTGCTTTGGAATCAGAAGGAGATCACAGCTTAATCTGGGAGGCAGATAGAAATTCAATGAGTTCAGGTATTTATTTCATCTTATTGAAGTCAAATGAACAGAGTATTGTAAAAAAGATCATGCTGATGAAATAGTTATTACTGTTTTATCTAATTGTTCTTAAAAGTCTTTTTATCTCTTTCTTTTTTTCTATATCGGCATTGTCGTTAATATAATATTCCTGTGATTTCAGGAGATATTTTTCAGCTTGATTATAATTCTTAAGATATATATTGCATTTACTCAGGTGAAAATAGATACTCGCAGTATCTTTTGATTTCATATAATTACAAAATTCATCACAGCTTAGGCAATCAAGGAAATATTTCTGCGCTTCTGAATAATTCTCAAGGGAAAAATATACTTCTGCCATATTTTTTTTTATCCCTGCAGTTAATGTATGCTTCTCGCCATAAAGACTACTAAATAGCTGCATTGATTTTTCCAGAAATTCAAGAGCTTGCGAATTATCACCGGTTTTGATATAATATAAAGCCATATTATGCCACGATTCTGCTGTAAATGGGTTTTCCAGTCCTAACTCCTCTTCCCGGATAGCCAGACTCCTTTTCCCTGCCTCAAAAGCTAATGCCAATTCTCCCATTTCTAAATATATATTACTAATCAATGATAAATAATTCGCAGTATCAGGATGCTTGTCCTCCAACCTGTTCTCAGTAATGGCTAATGCCTTTTTCCCATATATCATTGCCTGCTGATAATTTTGCAGATTTAAATATATATTTCCCAGCGAACCATATATTGCCGCCAGGCGAGGGTGATTTGCTCCCGTAACGTTTATCTGTATCCTCATTGCTTTCAGAAAACATGCTTCTGCTTCTTCATACCTTTTCATGGCAGTTAAAATATGACCTAAATTAAAATAGTTTCTACCAATTTCATAATGATATGGAGACAGTCTTTTTAAATTTATTTCTATTATTTTCTGGTTATATTCCAGGGCTTTGTCGAGTTGATTTTCCACATGAAATATTGCTGCCAGGTTACCCAGCGTTAAAATTCTGTTATTATCATCTACTTCTTCACAGCTATTTAATATTTCCAGCGCCTTCTCAAAATATAATTTAGCTTTAGCATAATCAGCTTTAAGAAAATATATAAGACCTATTCGATTATAACTTCTGGAGATACTTGGGTGAGATTCTCCAAACCTGGCTTTATTTATCTCCAGTTCTTTATTCAGGAAAACCATTGAATTTATATAATCCCTATTCTCGCGGTAAGCAGTTGCCAGATCCGAATATACTGAAAGCGTTTTTTCGTGTGAAACACCATGAATTGATTCATAAACCTGTAAAACCTGTAATAAATCTTCAATACCCTCTTTATGTTGCATCTTGATGCACTTGATCACACTGATCAGATGAATATCATCAGATAATTGGATTTCATTATCGGGAGAATATTTCTGATGAATATCATACGCTTTTTTATATAAATTTAATGCTTCATCCAGACGGTAATATCTCCGGGCTGATTTACCGGCTTTTAGATAATAATCTGCTGCCGTAATTTCCTTTCCGGCTTTTTCATAATGAAATCCGATTATCCCATTATATAATTCCTGCTCGCTTTCATCAAATATTTTCTCATAACAGGTTGCTGCCAATTGATGTAATTCCTTCTGCTTCTTTCCAAGCATCCTGCTATAAGCCGTATCTCTTAATAATATATGAGTAAATATATACTCGAATTCTGAAATCTTTGTCCAGACTCCATTATTTTCCCCATCATTTAATTCCTGATCTACATCATCTTCCAACATTGCCTGTAATACTTTTTTATTGAACTCCATGCCAAGAACACTGGCATAAAAAACTAGTCTTCGCAGGTCTTCAGTCAGGTGGTCAATCCGGGCTCCGATTATATCTACAATTCCGAAAGCATTTACAAATTTTATATTAGCCCGCAGAAAACCATCTTCATCAATCAGATACTGCTCCTGCATATACGAGGTAATCTGCTCAATAAATAGAGGATTGCACTGACTTTTTCTAATGATAAATTGCTCTGTCTCCTGTGGAATATATTCTAGTTGTAAAATATTCTGAATTAGCTTCTGGGTGCTGTTTACCCTTAACCTGTTCAATTTTATATCAATTTTGCCCAACTTCTCGAAATTCAAATTCACTTGCCTGCCATCTGCTAAATAACGACACGAACAGATTAGAAATATTTTCTCTTCTGTCTGACTGCTGGTGAATTCTTCAAGAAATTCCCTGGTATAATGATCAATCCATTGGGCATCGTCAATATTAATTACCAAAGGTTGTTTGTTGCCTAAATGATGAAAAAAAATGCTTAATGCCTGCTTCTGCTGAGCCGGTCTGGTTGCAGCAGGAAATTGAGAAAACAGAGAATTTTTCCAATTGATTCCAATCAGGTTGGCAATTTGGGATTCTACCCACTCTAATTCCTCATTTCCTTCAGAAAATTTCTTCCAGCTTTGTCTGAAATTCAATTCCTTATCTTCACTGCTTTTCTGCTGATCTATTTTAAAATATGAGTTCAGGAACTTACTGATCGGCGAATATGCCTGATGGAGGATACTGTCACACGAAAGAAAACACCATGTAATTATATTATCTATTTCAAGCTGTTCTCTGAATTTATCTATCAGACGGCTCTTTCCTATTCCAGGTTCTCCGTGTACATAAATCACCCTGTTGGTATGAGAATGAATAGTTTTATCATAAGCATCAAGTATCAATGATAGTTCCTGCTCTCTTCCTACAAAGCTGGATTTGAATATAAAGCTCTTTTCTCCCTTTTTCCCTACGCATTTATATACTGGTAAATCCCTTAAAAATCCTTTTATGGGAATGTTGCCCTGATATATAAACTTATATTTATCCTGCAATTGTTCTTCAGTAAATTTATCAACCAGAATATCTGATTGTACCCCAGTTTGCATCAACCGGCTTGCCAGATTTGGTGTAAAACCCAGTATTGTATATTCCTGACGTGTTTCACTGCCTGTATATCCCGCATAACACTTCCCCCTGGTTAATCCTAATTTCACTTCTTTCAATTTTCTTACTGTTTCCAGAGAAAAATCCATCAATCGCTCCAGAACCTTTTCCTCCTGGATCGGTGCTCCAAAAAGGATTATCGCCACCAGCCCCTTATCCGAATAATCCAGTTTGTTAAAATATCCCCCGTATCTCGCAGATAATTCCAATAGCAATCCAATAGCAGCTCCTCGCTCCTGCTCCAGAATCTCTGACAGCGATATAAATGCACAGGCTACATCTCTGAACTCAATATCTACATTAATGCTGATAAACTCCTTCCTTAAAAACTTCGAATTTACTTCTGGATTGTTAATATGATCTGATTTCCGGATTTCAAATGCTACTTTATCTCTCTTTATATTAGGCAGACAACCATATTCCAGCTTAGTAAATTTATCTTCACCAATTGCGTGTGCGGCTTTCTCAGAAAAAAGAGTCAGCTTTTTATATTTTTCCAGTTCGCAGCACTCCGATATTGCTTCTCCCCAAAAATAGTACTCATTTTGAATTGGATTTCTGATTATTTCCCATCTGATCTCCCCAAAACTGACCGCTATCCGACCATTCAATATCACTGCCTTATCTTGCTTTTGCACCTGCGTGTGGGCATCAAGATATTCCCGCATCTCCAGAACTGCCCCTAAAAGCACTTCCTCCGATGCCTCCTCAAATACCGCTAAGAAGGAATCTCCGGCATATCCCGTGATCATCCCGCCATTCTGCTCTACTATTGCAGTGACTGGTCCAAAAGTGCTCTGAAGTAATCGGTTCAGCTCCGCTGCTCCCTTCTGACCTTTGAACGTACTTATCTCTGTTAAACGTGTAAAACCTGAGATATCAAAAAATAGTGCATAACCTGTAAATTTGCCCTGATATATTCCCTTTTCATATGAAGCTAAGATGTATTCCGGCACATACTTGACCATTATTACTTCTCCAAATTATCTTTAATCAAAGTACATTTACCTTTTTCAAGGCAATTTTCTCTATCACTTATCTCTGTCAAATCCTTCATAAACCGTTAATTTCAGGAAATTTGCTTGAGTACAAGACCGCTTGCTTTATCGGAAATATTTATTCACCAGATTTCTCATCTTCCAGTTTATCTATCGCAGATATTACCTCATACATATTAATCGGTTTCAGGAAATATCCTAATGGTTTTACTTTTGCAGCCTCGTCTCGTAAATTCTGATCTGAATAACCCGTCATAAATATTATCGGTATTTGAAATTGCTCTACTATTTTTTCTGCAGCTTCAATACCGCTCATCTCTCCTTGTAAATTGATATCCATTAATACAATATCCGGTTTTTCCTGCTCAGCGATCTGCACAGCTTCTTCTCCACTTGCCACGGTTTTAAATACTTCATACCCCCGCCGCATAAAAAATATCTCAAAACGCATTGCTATGATCACTTCGTCTTCTACGATCAATATTTTTATTTTCTCTTTCATTTTAGGTTCTTTCATTATAATAATCTTCACTAAATCTGATCTGATATGCTAAGCCATTTTCATTATTATATCGCATTTGTCCCTTTAATTGACTGCTGATTAATTTCTGTACTAAAAGTAACCCCAGCTTCCTGTCCTGCTCAAATTCAAAATCCTCTGGTAATCCAACTCCGTTATCTGTGTATGTTAGATATACTATATTTTCTGCTTTACTGAGTTTAATAAAGATTTCACCTGTTGTTCTCCCCGAAAAAGCATATTTAAGTGAATTTGAGATCAATTCATTTAAGATCAATCCGCATGGTATCGCTATATCCATTAAAATCTTGATTGGCTCTAATTCCGTCCGTATATTTATTTCTGTCTCTCCCCGCAGATTACCCTTTATCATTAGTTGTGACAGTTCCCCGATATACTCGCTAAGATCAATCTGTGATAAATTCTCTGATTGATAGAGTTTGTTATGGACCATGGACATGGTTTGTATTCTATTCCCCATTTCCTGAAAAGTCCTGCGAACATATTCGCTGTCATTATTCATCGCTTCCAGATCGAGCATGGAACAAATTACCTGCATATTGTTCTTGGTGCGATGATATAATTCTCTCAAAAGTGTACTCTTTTCTGCCAGAGCGGATTTCAATTTCTGCTCTGAACATCGCGATTTTGTTATATCAAAATTTATCCCGATCAGTCGCCTTGCTGAATCTTTCTCATGCTGTACTATCGCAAAAGCACGAAGAAAATGTACACTGCCATCCTCCCAGATAACTCGGAAATCCGTATCAAAATCACTCTTTCCTTCTATGGCTTCATTAATTTCCCGATTTACCCGCTGTAAATCTTTCGGGTGCAAACTACACTGCCAGGCATTATAAGCATTACTTTCATCTGACCATCTCCTGCCACAAAGACTATACATCCTCTCATCCCAGTGCAGTATTTTATTCCTAACTTCATAATCCCAGATTCCTATCTCTGCAGATTCCACTGCTAAAGTTAATCTCGTAGATAAATCCAGCAATCTCTCGGCTATTTTCCGGCGTTCAGTGACATCTATTATTGAGATTAAGCCAAATTTTATCACTCCCTCTTTATTTTTCATTATATTTACTGCCATGTTGATCCATATTAATCTACCATCTTTGTGCCATATTCTTTTTTCTGTAGTAAAATTATCTGCTTTGTTCTGAATAACACAGTCTATCATAATCTGTTCATTTTCAAAATCATCCAGATGTGAAATATCCCTGAAATTCATGCTCAGTAATTCCTCTTCTCTGTATCCTGTTATTTCACAAAAACGCTTATTTACACGCAAATATTCCTCCTTCGGTGATACCTGCGCTATACCTGCTGCCGATTGATCAAAAATGGTTCTAAATAATTCCTCGCTCTCTCGAAATTCATCCAGTGTTCGCTGCATTTCCGTGATATCTGTACTTATACCCACCATCCCGACAGCTTTCCCTGTATGATCATAAAACAATTGAATCCTGGAATCATATAGCATCTCTTCTCTGCTTTCGGTAATATTTACCACTTTGCCTCGCCAGTAACCATTCTTTAGTGTATTAGTTATTATCTCTTCCTGTGTTGCTCCCCGCTGGGCATCTTCTCCATAGATCCGAACATTTTGCCCGATCATTTCTTCCCGCTTCTTCTTAAAAGACACACACTCTGCTTCATTCACGTAAGTGATATTACCTTCTAAATCTGTGGCAGTTATACGATCCCGTATTTTATCCAGTAATAATGCCTGGAATTCCAGCTCATTTTTTTTCTTGCATTGCTCGGTTATATCACGTATATATAGGATTTGACCAGCTATATTTTGTGCTTCCTGATTAGCAGGATAAATAACTGCTCCACCAGGAAAAATCGTACTGTCTTTTCGCTTGAATTGTATCTCATTAAAATTCTGTTCCATTAGGCTTTGTGATCTAAAATGTTTTTCAAGCTCCTGATAATCAGCTTCATCTCGATATAATAGATCTGACTTTTTGCCGATCACTTCTTCAGCTTCATAACCAAATATTCGTGTAAATCCGGGATTAACTTCCTCAATTATTTCTGAGTTGTTTATGTAAATCACTGCATCAGGGATTATTCTTAATACCCCTTCTAATTGGGCATTTCTGATTATTAATCTGCTCTGCTTTTCCTGAATTCCCTGTAACTCATCTTCTAATTTCTGATTGTTCTGATGTGATAGTTCTTTTCTTAAATCAGATCCGCTATCTGCACTACTTTTTAACATTGTCTCTCTCCAACATAACCACCCCCCAATTACTGAAAAAACAATTTTTGTTTTTTCACCCTTGCCGTAAATTCTATTTCAGCTTTCTTGATATAATGTCAATATTTTTAAATGACTATCCGAATGTCTCCGTAAAACTTGACAATAATATTAAAAAGG
>CAZAHZ010000026.1:0-19378 GCA_964485055.1 uncultured Candidatus Cloacimonadota bacterium | reverse complement strand
GCTCCAGATGCCATTAAAGTTGAAATACAGGAATTTTTCGTCCTGGGTGATGTATTTATGAGAAATTTTGCATTCTGCAAGCCTTTCCAGTTCTCTTAAGAAATAACTTAGCGGATTAAGGAAGTTTTCTGTTTCTTTCATTTCGCCTATCAGGAAGTTTTTAAGCATCTCAAGATCAGGCAGTTCATTTCTACCCGTCATCAACGAGGTAAAAGCCAGAAAGCATCCGGCAATAAGGGAATAATTATCGCTGATGCGTGGCTGCACCTCGGCGCAATCGAGTTTCTCTTTAAACTGGTCAATTTTAGTGATAATATCATTAAAGGAGATATTTTTAAGAACTGTGAAGGTAAAGGAAGAGCAGCTTTTTGAGAGTTTTCTGGCTTGTTCAAAGGAATTTTTCTGCAATTTTGTGATATCAAGATTGATAAAGACGCAGCGGCTGATGACCTGTTTATCGCGAGGTTCCACGGCAGTGGTGATAACAGTGGGACCATTTACGGTTCTTTCCGAGATATTACCCGGTTCAAAATCGCTGTATTTCACGGAGCCCTGACCATCGTATCTGCTTTTAACAAACTGGAATTCTTTTTCGGTCAATTCATTAAGTATAAGCGGCAGGTTATTGAGGAGAATGGATTTACTTTCAATCCCGATTTTAGTGGAATTACCGGCACAATTAACGCTGGAGAAAGGATGTTTTATACCAAAGAGGTTTTCAATTAATTCTGCAAGTCCGTTTTTACCTCTGCCGGAGCCTGCTTTTATATAGAGCAGCGGGAAGTTTTTTTCTTTTTTCATGTATTCCTGGAAAAAAAGCGACGCCACTGCATAACCAATGATCAAAACTGCCTGCATATCGTATAAACTAAAAAAAGTATCCCAGATTTGCGAGGGATTGAAGGGATTTTCCGAAATATGCAGCATATCAGTTTTATTGAGGTAATACCCTTTTTTCCCGAGCCAGACAACAGGCTCAAAATCGCGGAGCTCATTATTTACCATGATCTTATTGCCAAAATTATAGATATGGTCGGCAATTCTGCCATAGCCCGCTGTATCGTTGATGATCTTTCCATTATCCAATTTGATGATGATCTTTACCAGCTTATTGAACTGGCGATTTGAGCAGGAAAGATCATAATTAGACGAAAGCAGCAGTTTACGAAAATTATTACGATTCACCAGGTGTTCCGGGGTGATTTTAAAGATAGTGTCATCTATTTTAATGAACCGGAATTTTTGATTCCCCTGCACTTTATTGAACAGGTACGTGATATTTGAGAAATTAGAGATATTCCTAACACCTGTCTTATAATTTTGATATATGCCCTTTTCATTAACCTTCAAGCCTGATTCTGTGAGTAATTCTTCAAAGAGCTTATCGTCCGGCAGGCTATCAACTTCTGCCATGTGATCATCTTTATATTCCAATAATGACTCTTCTTTTTCAGGATATGAGTAAGGATCCTGCATAGTTTTCATAATAAACCTCCTTTTATATCAAAAAACTTATTCACTAACATGGTTCGATATAGCGGCATAATATGTTATCTTGTGAAGGATTAAATTTCCGTTTTAGGGGTGTATTAGACTTGACGGAGGACGTGAGTCGTGAGACGTGAGACAAAATTGAAGAGGAGAAGGGGCGAAGAGGCGAAGGGACGTAATCGATGGATGATGGACAATGGATGATGGACAATGGATGATGGATGACGAAAAGAAGATGGGAGAATGCTATGTCTAAAAAAAAAGATTTGGGCGTGACTGGGAACTGAAATTCGTCTCACGTCTCATGTTATAAAAGTTCCAACCATTACGGAGGTCATTCGACCATCCGTAAGGTCTCAGCGGGATCAATAATAAATCCCAGCAGTTTAGGAGTACGTTATCCGTGATAATGTGCGAAAACGAAGTTTTCGTTAAGAAGGCAAATCCTATATCCATAATTTGATTTCCTTAAATCAATCACATTAAGACGCTTAATGTACTCCTAAGCTGTTAATATTGGCTGATAAGTCTTTTATTTTATTTATCTTGTCACTATTTTAATAACAGCGTCCTCCGGTAAATAACCTTATCTCCGGCATTTAATGAATAATAATATATTCCGCTGGGCAGGGAGTCTGCATTCCAGTTCACGTGATGACATCCGGCTGATAATTCCTCATCTACAAGCTTAATCAGCAATTGACCTTTAGCGTTATAAATCTTCAATTCAACTCTTGCAACCTGCCGGAGATTGAATGTAATCATCGTTTCCGGATTAAAAGGATTAGGATAATTGCCTAATCTTGTAACAATGCCGTATAATTCATCAGTGCCATTGGCTGAAGGATCATAAACAAAATCAATAGTGATCAGTTCCGAGACTGCTTCAGTATAGACAGCAGCAACGGCAGCAGTATATGAAACTCCAGCTTCCAGGTCTTCCAGTTGATAAAAGAGTTCCGTGGTATAATCCAGCGGATTTTCCAAATCATCCAGATAAACATTATATCCTTCGAGGTTTCTGGGCGGAGGAACCGGCTCTTCCCACTGCATCATACCGATAGTTGCGTTTACTGTAAATTCAAAAGGAGGATAGGGATATTCCACAATTTCTACAATAACAGAGTTAGATGGTTCAGAATCGCCTTCTTCATATACTGCTATCAGGTAATATTCATAACTCATATATTCCCAGGCATAATCGTTGAACTCACGGCAGCCTGGATCATTGATCTCAAACAGCAATTCATTATTTCTGTAAACTTCAAATCCGATTAAATTTCTGTCTTCCGGCATTTCCCATGCCAGGTAAATCGTATAAATCTCAACAATGGCAGTCAAATTTATTGGTGCTGGCAATTCCGGTGCTGGCGTCCCCAATGTACCATCGTCATTAAATTTCTGGGCAAAAATACCATTGCTCCCACTACCCCAGGAGAGAATAAAGCCGTCGTCAGGGACAAATCCATTATCCTGAAATATAATATCGGCAGTATCCACATGCAGTTTCTGCATCTGCATATCTGATATGATCAGAGTTGCATCCCAGACCAATTCACCTGCGGGATCAATTCTATCGGCAATTAATTGTTCATCATTGAAATTACCCCAGGGATACAGGGAATAGATAACCACCACATCCGCAGCAAAAGGACGCAATGCAACAATAGTTCCACCCGTCGCCTGAATAGGAGAAATTATTATTCCGGCATTATTATAGAGTAATTCACCATCAGCATTGATCTTTTGCCCGAATATGCCGGCATTATTCTGACCAGCATCTGTCTCACGCCAGTAAACATAGATCATTTCTTCTTCCGGCTGATAGATAGTCTGGGGGTAATATTGATTATTTGCCCCGTGATCGCCTACTTGAACGCCATTTGTAAAAATCACCTGACCATCTGAGGTTATATGCTGCACATAAGCCCGGCTGATATTTTCCGAATTACGGTCATCATGCCAGGCAATAACCGCTCCGCCACTGCCATCAGGCGCCCAGGAGAAAAACTGCGTCCAGGCTGTGATGCCAAAGGCACCGCTGACAACTGCCGGCGATTCCCAGACAGGGTTTCCAGCAGTATCGTATTTCTGCATATATACATAGCGGTCAGGTGCCCAGTAAGGTCCTGTATTCACAAAATATTTCATCAGAAAATTACCCTCACTGCCATCATTATCGGCTGCCATAAGCTGGGGCCAGTTACTGGTGTCAGGCTCGTTTATTATTATTGGTGTGTCCCAGTTAAGCAAGCCTTCAGGTGAAATACTGACTACCTTAATAGATGTTTCATCCGCCCAGGCAAAAATGGATTGTCCATTGGCTGTGACCGTTACCTGGGGAGCAGCATTAAATCCGCCATTAGAAAGATTAATGCCATCATCACCCCAGCCAAATTCTCCCTCAGGAGTGATTTTGTAGCCTATAATATCAAGCTGATCCTCTCCATCGCGGATATCGTTAAACGCCATGATCGCATTACCTTCATGATCCACTGTCATATCCCAGTCCGTGAGCCAGGTCATTTGCGTATGGTTACTCACCAGGATGCCATTCTCATCCCAGACTATATTGCCGGCTGCATCAATATATTGCAGCCTCATGTTATAATTTCCCGTACTATTGCTCCACCAGCCTACATAAGAACTGCCATCGGGATTTTGGGCGATCTTTGGTATCGTCTGATCACCTGTTAGACTGGATATCTGATTATTAAATGCCGGGTCTTCACTCCAGTTCGCATTTAATATTGCAATACAAAAAACAATAATTAATAATATCAGCTTTTTCATCTTTTCTCCTTTAATGATCAATATTCCAGATATTCCAAAGGATTGGCTGCTTTACCATCACGGCGAATCTCAAAATGCAGACAGGGTTCATCTACCAGACCAGATTGTCCTGATTTTGCCAGAACAGTTCCTTTCTCAACCGTATCGCCCAGAGAAACAAGCAGATGGTCATTATGACTATAAACGGAATAATATCCATTCTGATGATCAACTATCACCACACGCCCGCTCCCACCGTTCCGGCTGGAATACACTACCACGCCTTTGTCTATGCACTTCACCTCCGTTCCAATATCTACGGCAATATCTATTCCGTCATTATGCAGGGTTACCCGCTTAGTCTCTACCTGATATTCTCCGTAGCTGCGGATGATCCTGCCCTGGACTGGCCAGATAAGCTTATCATACGTAAATTGATAGGAATAAGCAGGTCTGAACGGAGTTTTTTTCTGTAATCTGGCAATCAGGTCATTCATTTCCGCTTGTGCATTTTCAATTTCCTTTTTACGCTCCAATGCCCGCTCATATTCCTTGTCCAGCGATGTTACTTCTTTATCCAGCGTAATTAATTCATTCTGAAACTGGCTTTTCTTTTTCTTAGATACGATTTTAGTCCACTGAACATCCTTGAAGTATTTCTCATCCTTCTTTTCCTTTTTCTCCAATGTCTGCCGGCTGCTCTCCAGACTGCTGATATCAGCATTAACTTCATCCAGTTCTTCTCCGGCAGCTTCCAGGCTGGTAGCCAGTATCCAGGCATCGGCACTGGGATAGATCATTCGGGAATAATGACTGACCAGCAGTGCGTTTCCCAGTTCATGCGCGGAATTATATAATTCCTGAATCGTCTGCTTCTTAGTATCCAGGTTCTGATTTGTTGTTTTTAGTCTTTCTCTGGTTTTATCCCATTCTTCCTGAGCTTTGCATTGATTGGTTTCCAGTTTACAGATAGTTTCTTCCAGTTCCTTCTTTTTGATTTTCATCTCTTTTTGGATAGTTTCTTTTTCAGCTTTCTGACTCTGTGTTTGCTGAAGGATATTCTCCATCTCCTGCAGTTCCAGGTTCAATTTTTCCAGCTCCGTCTGCTTATCAGAAAGTTCATCGGCATTTATTAATAATATGCTTACTAATATAATTAATATCAGTATCCTGGGCATTATCACCTACTTCAATATAATGAATTTCCGCTGACTGCTATAGCCATTGCTCTCCATGGAAAGAAAATATACTCCACTACTTATCATTTTTCCCCTGGTATTATCTATTTGCCAGCAGATCTCATGCGAACCTGCACTATATTCCTGAAAAGTTAAGCTCTTTACTTTCTGACCTTTGATATTATAAATATTGATCTTCACTAAATCGGGCTCAGCCAGAGCAAACGTGATTTTCATTTCCTGAGCTCGGTTTTTTCCCAGCACCAGAGGATTAGGATATACAGGATATAACTCGGTTATCAGCGGGATTTCATCACTTTCAAGTTCGCATTCCGTTGTTCTGCCATTGACTGATATAGTGATCTCATCCTGCTTTAATCCTCGTTTAAGCTTTAACTCCGCTAATTCCGTCCCTGCTGCTATCTCCCTTGCTGAGGCAATCGCCAGTCTATATTTATCATTGCTGTTATCAGCCCAAAGCAGACCATCTCCACCTGATTTCACATCTTCCACGATTGCCGGTAATTCCAGGTTAAGGCTATATACTCCCTCTTTGGCTGTCACTTTCAGGATATTATCACATAAAATCAATTGGACATTCCCCTCAGGAGCTTCACAAATATTCCGCTGCTCTACCGGGAATTCTTCAATTATATTTATGCAATACTGCAATATCAGCGCAGCATCATAACTGTCCACTTCCTGACCGCCGTCCACATTGGCAGTGATCAACCGCCATTCCTGCCAGGGCAATGGGGCAAAATACACAGGATCAATCCCTACACTAAACTGCAAGACTATGGCGGCATCAAGGGCTTCCACGCCATCTAATTTATCCACATTTCCGTAATCCCAGACCCGTGGATACATTATATGCACAATCCCTGACCTGCTACCGGTTTCATCAGGTTCAAAACTGAATTCCGTACCCAGATCAAGATCATATATTACTGATTCAACTTCCAGCCAGGCAAAATAATCCAGACTCAATTGTGATAAATTAAAACTTAGCACCAGATCATTATCCGGCACCCCTTTTGCTAAAATATCGAATTCCTTTTCCTCGCCCTCACCGAAAGACTCCGCAAATAAAGTATGAAATCGGGTTATCGGATAATTAACATCCAGCACCGGTAAAAATATCTGACAGCCCAGACCTTCTGGTTTCGCTGGTAATGCCGGAAAATCGTAAATGACATCATATTCATCACTGCTGCTACCCGCACTCCCCATCACTACCTGCGAATTATCCACACCTTGACTTAACATCACTTCGATCTGCCAGACAGGAATTATTTCCGGTAATATCGAAGCATTACCATAAGGTTTATATTCAGCGGAAATTACAAAGGTTGAATCCCTCAAATTATAGAGGTAAAAAGATTCTCCGGCTGCTATCTCATTCACCGGCTGAAAAATGCTGTCCCGGTAAGCATAGACCTGTCGAGAAATACTGCTCATCTCCACCATTTGCCGGAATGTAAAATTAAAGGCAAAATAGCTAAATTGCATTCCCTCTATTTCCAAAGGTGCGGGATATGGATTGGGCAAAAGATTCCAGCCCGGCTGCAAGGGTATTGACATTGTTCCGTTCAGAATATCTCCATCACTGCTGTATTGCCTGTCTTCAGGTAATTCCAGCCAGTAGCCTTTTCCAAATTCCAGTATATCCACTGGCGAATATTCTGTCCCGACCCATTCATACAATTCTGCCTCTGCTCCAAATATTTCCTCAACTTCTGGCGATATCGCTATCCACACATTCGCAGTATTATGCCACCCCGCCGTCAGATCATAGCTGAATTCCTCCGGCACTATGCCAATTCTATACCCCGATGTCACTGTTGTCTCTTCTCCATTGACATTCTCATACCGCAATTTCTGATTTGCTGCATGAATAGTCACCCCTGCAGGGGCTATCCATTCCAGCGAATCCGGAAATTCCACCAGACTGTCAACGATCACAATCTCCTGATCTCCATTATCAAGTGATAATGAAATAAATCCGATCAATTGCGGAAAAAGTAGCTCGTAGGATGTCACGATCTCGTCGCCTGCCTGATAGATCAGGTTGGGTTTCTCGATGATCTCTATCTGTGGAATAACCGCCCCCACATGCAATAGCAGTGATGCTGCTCCAAATTGACTTAATACAAGTTCATCTACTTCTTCATCATTCAGATTATACATTTCACCGGTTATAATATTCTCCAGATATATCCCGTAAGTCGTTGGAAAATCCCCTTCTAAGATTATCTCCAGAATATCACCCTCTTCCAGTTGTGACCGGACTTCTACCGACCAGGTCTTCCATGTACTTAATAAATTGTAATACCACCGGATATCACGCTTTAACCAGACCTGAGACCAGTCTGGATGATAATACCGGACCCACAATTCCTCGCCCAGATATGGTCCAGTTAGAATATCATAATGATCATCAAAGGAATCAGTGGCATAATAATTCCAGGAAAATGACACTGTATCCGCTACAGCAATATTACTGAAAATCAGATCGTAGATTGGGCGTGGATTAACTAACACTTCATCGTCAAAGAAATATTCCGTGCCACTTGTATTTACGGCACTCAACTTATATCTATATATCAGAGAATTAGTTACTGCTTCATCAATATAAACAAAATCCTGCCCATTCGCTCCATCGCTCACCAGCGATGGGTCTGCCTCCCAGCTCGAATGCAATTCCCAGGCTGAAGCCCCATATCGCCGGTAAACATTAAAACCCTGATTTCCCGATTGCTGCTCCGCTTGCCAGAATAATTGGCAATATCCGTCTTCGCCCAATTCCTCCAGATCGCTGATCACTGCCGGTGCCGTATATACCATATATTCCCCAGAATAGCTTATGTTCTCATTATAATCAAGACTGGCAATTTGAATATAATACCCGGTATTTAATCCCAGCCCATCTACCTGCAATTCTTCCGCCAGCGGACTTGCCAGAATTTGATCTGTATCGCGGTCATAGCCCGGTGATACCTCCGGATTTACCGGCTCCGTATCTATATAAACCCGATAGCTGTAGAAATCATATCCGGGCTGCGGCTGCCAGTGAACTTCCATGGAACTATCATCCACATTATCAAACCAGACGCTATCCACTGCCACCGGCTCTAATCCGTCATCAAGTTCCAGCACATCTGGTATTATCAAACCCAGATCAGTTATCCAGCGCCCATACCAGCCCCTTGTTTTCTCATATCTGATCTCCGTATCCCAAAGGTGTGTTTCATCATTATAGCCATAGAATTCTCTATATCGCGTAGTATTCTGACTGAATTGATTCGGTAATTCATCCATTTCCATGTGAAAAAAGGGATCAAAGACATCGTAATTATTCCAGTCTTCAGTGGCAAAATCCAGAAACGCTCCACCCACTCCCTCCAGATCAATATCATTATTTACTGCCATAGTGGTGTCTTCATTTACAAAATAAAATGGATATTGGGAATAATAAACTGCATAATAGTCATTTATATAGCAATCACTATGCACACCATATTCACCTGCTGCTATCATCAGATAATCTCCCTGGTTGACCAGATCATAGTGCAGTGGTGAAAGATCGCGTATCGGCAGGTTTGGATTGTTTTGCACCACCGATAGTTGGCAATTTGCCCTGTTCCCATGTCTGTTCCAGTCATAACTGTGTATCTGGGCTGAAAACTCATGTCGATAGTTCTCTCGGATCAAATCCGTTGCCAGCCGGCAGGCTTTTATTATGGGATGATCATCATTACGTGTGGGATCGCTCAATGATTTTCCATTTGTATAGGAGCCCACTTCTGTCCATTCCACTTCCCGTCCTGCTCCGCTTATATAAAGGAACATGGCGTCCCATTCCAGCAGACAATCCAGAGCTATGGGAATAGAAATAAAATCATCATTAGGATGAGGTGCTGATAATATCACCGGATATTCTGCCTCCGAATTGTAGATATACAAGCCCCAACCCCAGTCAAAGGCGCCATTCTCATCATCATATACTTCCGGCGTACCATTATCATCAAAATACTGATAATCTACTGTTTCTCGCAATATCTTAAAATTCCTGCCACTCTCTAAATCTGTAAAATCCACTACCTCGTATGGAAAATTGAAGGTGTCTATCAGAGCTTCAGCTTCCTCCAGATCGCCACTAAGATAGGCAACATACACCGCTTCCCACTCCAGGAGTTCCATAGCTCCCGGAATATGATATCCGCCAAATCCATCTGTCTGCAATTCCCAGGGGGAATATAAATTGTATGTGGGTCGGGCTATTCCCTCGGCAATATGGCTTAACCAGTTATCATAAGTACAATCCGGTGCTTCGCCGTAAAGAAAACTTCGCAAATTCTCAGTTTCCACCGTTACTCCCTGCATTATTCCGGCTACTACCAATATTACCAATACTATTCCAATAGTTTTCATCATTCCCCTATTACTGTATGAATACCGGATTGCTCTGCCTCCTGAATTGCCACTTCAGATTGCTGAAGACAATTACTCACCTTCATCCCCGGCGTATATACCACACCACCAAAAAGTAATTCCAGAGTTACTTTATTGCTTTCCTTGTAAAACTCGGTTAAAGCTATCACTTCTTCCAGCTTGGCGATCAATTTTCTGATCCCTGTCGAGCCTGTGGTAGGCAATATTAGCAGGAATTCATCCTCGTCCCATTTCCCTACCCTGTCTTGCAAACGCAAGGTCGCTCGTAATTTTGATCCGGTTTTATTTAAAAGATATTCTGTAAAATTGGATCCAAAGGCTGTGTGTAAATTACACAAATTTTTCAGCTTGATGATCAGAATACTGAATTCTGTTTTCTCTCGATCCGCTCTGGCTCCTTCATAATCCAGATACTCCATCAGGATTTCACGGTTTGGAAGCCCTGTTACCCGGTCTGTTCTTTGCATCTGATCGCATTGCTCTCTTATTTCTTTCAACTCTATTAGCAGCGATTTCACCTGTTTATGCTCATTCTCCACCTGGTCCCTCAGCTTCTCATTCACTTTCTGCTGCTGCTCAAATTCTTCCGGATTTATTTCCAATTGTCCCTGATAAGTTTCCGCTAATTCTATTATTCCATCTTCTACTTCCTGTTTAAAAATGCCCCTCTCAAAAATATCACGCCGGAATTCACGCTTGCGTATCGCCTCCACTATCCCCAGCATAATAGTCTCTCGTTCTTTTTGCATGCTCTTAAAAAATACATAGACTATCAAATAGATCATAACTGCTAAGATTACAAAACCGAACAAGGCTCTGAATAATAAATTTGAAGATATCTGACGAATCGTGTCATTATTAAAAGAAACACGCATCTCCACTTGATTTAATCCCAAACCGCCGGATAAAGTTATTGGCAGTATTACATACTCGTAATTATTAATGATCTGACTTTCTATACTGGCATAAGATGGACTTTTAATTTCTCCCTCCGATGCTGTCCATTGTCCTAAAATAGAATGAAATAAATTTCCCTGCCTGAATCTAAGATCAATATTGGATACTAATAATATTGACTCTGAAAGGTTAACAAAATAACCTCCAAAAAGATATTCTGCAAAGGACACCGAATTATTATTTTTCAGATATTTGTACATGTCTATGCCATAGATCAAGACTTGGTCTTTTTCCATATCCACATACCAGGCTGATTTATAAAGCGTATTCTCGTCTGTTAATAAACCCAGGCGGTCAATCAGTAATTTGTTCTCGTCTCCTGCCCGGATAATTATATCATGATAACCCGGCATTAATTTCGTTATTTCCCTGCCTTCTAAATTCTCATCAGTTGACGCTGTCACTTTACCTGACTCATTCGCCAGAAGAATATAATCAAGACCATATTTCATAGCTATGTCGTTTAAATATGTCCCTGTGATATCATTTGAACCCTTTAGATCACTCTCCAGACTGACAAAGATTTCCTTTAATCTACTGTTAATCATATTTTCATTACTACTCAGCAGCATTTCATAATCTTCACCAATTTGAAGTACCCGGTAAACAGAATTTATCTTCATTTCATCAATCTGACTTCGTAAATGAACCAGCGCCCTGTAAAACACCAGTATCGTTGATACTATGATCAGCAATAGCATCACCAGATGAAATGCCAAATTATGTTTTCTTCTCATTCACCCCTCCTATTTCAGGATCAGAGTTTTAGTTAATTCCCGCCGTTCCCCGACTGTTAACATCATAAAATATATCCCACTGCTTAATTCTCCGGTATAATCCCAAACGTATTCAACAGCTCCATGCAACAATGTCACTTCATCTATTTTTTGCCCTCGCAGATTATATATCCCCAATAATCCCTCGTTTGCCGTGCCCAGATCATAGCTGATCCTGATCCCAGCCCGGCTCCCCGGAATAAAGGGATTAGGGTATGCTCTTAACATTAGACCACTGTCTGTTATTTCTTCTTCTCCATTACCTGATCCTTCAAATTCGGCTAACACTTCTCCCATAAAATCGGCAACCTCATCTTCATAACAAAAATATAATGGAAAACCCAGAATAAAGCAATTACCTCCATAACTTCGGCGTACGGCACAAGCTTCTCCGGTATATTCACTCCCTGTTATCCCCTCGTAAGCAAATATCGAAGCATCGCCTGCCGGATACAGCGAAACATAAGGCAGATGCCCGTTAAAAGCTGCCGGTATCTTCGCTGCATCTATATGTAAATCATTATATATCTCCGATGTGGCACCAATAAATTCCTGTCCCGCTGCCAGTATATATTCATCACTCCCTGTAAATTGCTCCAGAAATTCACTGCTCATATCATCACTCGTCTTCCAGCCAGAAACCAGCAGATTGCCTCCCGCATAGACATAACTGCCCAGCACTCCTTCATTATCGCCAATATGTTTCTGACCGATGTCCTCATCATGCCAGATCACAGTACTGTAATTCCTGATTACTTCCGTGGATATTGCGCCCTCATCCGCATAATCATAATTCGTTACTGCCATTCCTGTTACATTTGCATAAAATTCATCCACCATCACATCTGTTGGACTGCCCGGATTTCCGTTCCCATCCGCTGTTTCATCTATTATTAAAACCCCCTGGTCAAGTGGCCACTCCTCGATACTCACTTCAAATACATTACTGGGCTCACTTTCAAATTCCTCGTCTATCACTGCCTGCACCCGGTAATAGTAGGTCGAACCCACTTCCAGTCCGTTATCAACATACATTGTCCCCTCAATAATATCTCCGGTCACCCACACAAAAGGTCCGGCTTCGCTTTCTGACCTTGATAACCGGTAACCATCCACTCCCAGCTCGTTGTCCCACACCGGTGTCCAGTAAAGAGCCGCTCCGCCTTCAAAGGGATACGCTCCCGTGATCTCCAGGCTTCTATGCGTAACGCCCCTGTCCAGCAGCCAGCTATGTGGATCAAATTCCACTGCTTCGATCATTATATCATTCAATAAACTCTCAGTCATCGCTATCGTCTCATCTGCTTCCACCAGAAGACTATCCCCAGCTCCGTTTTCATAAACCACATGCACCGGCACTTTGCAGGTAAATTCTGTAGTGGTTCTACTCACGGTCTGTATATAAGTTCTCAATTTAGGTATATCGTCATAAGGGTTAATAAACCAGGCATATTCATAACTTGGTACTCCCGAACCATAAATCCACTGGTCAAAGTACTGCTCATAATCATCTCCGCTTACGTCCTCTACTATCTCCCGAAATTCTGAAGTTACTGCATTGCCATGACAATAGGTGGCAAAATAAGTCTGTAATATCTCAAAAAACTGCTCATCCCCCACATTCAATCTCAGTTCATGCAATACCGATGCTGCTTTCTCATAAACGGGCGGCGTGAAATAATTGTAAAAACTCGGATTATAGATCGTATAATCACTGTTTCCTGACCAGTTTATATAATATCCCTGAATATTGCTGATTATATAACTTATCATTGCCTCAAATCCGCTCAATTCCTCTGTCCATAAAGCTTCCGAATATGTGGCAAATCCCTCTGACAGCCAGACTTCCGGAAAATCAAGGAATGCTACGCAATCGCCAAACCACTGATGTGCCAGCTCATGAGCAAAAACTGTCTCGTATGTATGATTGCCCGTTATCAGGAAATTCGCCAGCGTCACCATTGTCTGATGCTCCATGCCCGCAAAAATGGTCATCGGCACTACGCAATTGCCAAATTTCTCAAAGGGATATATCCCATATATCTCCGAAAAATACTCGATCATCCACGGCACATTCGCAAAATCTGTCTGCGTATTTGCTAACTGGTTCGCAGGACAGAAATGCTGCACCAGTAAATCCTCTCCATTTGGCAACGTGCAGTCCTGTTCAAATTCCACAAAATTCGACGCATGAAAACATACCAGATAGGTCGTCATCGGATTCTCGCCGATCCAGTGCGTTGTGTTTGTCCCATTCCCGTTATTCTCGATCCCCGTTCGCACTCCGTTCGCTGCCACCAGCCAGTCATCTCGCAGCGTTATATGCAAATCAGCTATTGCCTTATCCCAGGGATGATCATAACATGCCCACCAGTAACGGCTCGCATCAGGATCAGAAACCGTAAACACGTAATTAGCATTCCAGAACATCCCACCGCCATAACCCGGACTACTCGTCGGATAACCATGATAGGTTACACTGGTCGTAAATTCCTCTCCGGTCGCCATATTCCCCAGCTCGATCGTTAAATATCCTCCTGTATGAGTATATTCCGCTGACTCTCCATTAACGCTCACTTCATCTACAGTCAAACCGATAAAATTATATGCTATTTCCGATATCTCATCTGTCGCTGTCACCTCTGCATTTACTGTCCCGTCAATATAATGAGTTGCAGTATTCACGTTCAGATACAGCTCATACTTAGTCACATCAAATCCATGGGCAGAATCTGCCCGTACTGCTTCCAATGATGGCAAATCCCCGGAGATCACCTCCTGACGCGGATAACCAAAGATCATTAACGGTAATATTATCAAAACTATAAACAGTATTTTCTTGTCCATATTTCACTCCCAGTATATTTTCCGTATCATCCATCCCCCTCTCTTCCCGTCAAGCTAAAACACAAATTCACAGGGAAAAATGTGGAATTGTGCTTTGTTGTTATTGCTTATATCTACTGCAATATTATTAAAGGGCTTACAGCTTTTGCTTTTTTAGTAAGAAATTTATAAAATAGGAAAGAATAAATTTCTAATTATTCATGATATCATTATTCAAACTCAAGATATCAATATTACTATCTCTGAAATCACCATCATTCGTTAATAGCACAAAATCATTATCTTTGCAGATCAGCTCAATTGCTTTATCAGAAAAGTCAAGATTATCAACTTTCAGAAACGCCATGATTTCAGCTTTATTTATTGCTTTTCCTGCCACTTGAAATCTATTTAAAATATCGCTTTCTACTATCTGGTAAATATCTGCTAACGCCTCCTGACCATCTACACAGTTCCGGAAATTTTTGAAGGGAAAATCTTCCTCCTCCTGAGTTGTTTTCCAGAGATAATTTTTATAGTCATTTTTAATAGCGCGGTTTACCACTTCTGATATAATGATAAAATTAACATAGCATGCAGCATTCAGCTTGAGAATGGAGTTATAGAGGGAGGAATAAATTCTTTCAAATTCTTGCCCTCCAGTGGGCCAAAATAAGTAGATCAGGATATTAGCATCAAACAGTATTCCTCTATCTTTTATTTTTGAAAGTTCATTTTTACTGAACCGACGGCTCAATTTATTCTCCCAGGACTTCTTTTAAAGTTCTCTTCAGTCTTTCTGGATCTTCATAGAATAATTTTGCTGTTTGATTGACCCGCTTAATTTTCACTTTCACATCATCAGAAATATTCTCGAAACTAATGCGGGAGATGATTTCTTCTCTTGTGTAATCTCGATAAAGCTGACCAATAGCGGTATTTAAAAATGCTGTTGTTACCATTTCAATATTTTTAAATGAGATAATGATCTTTGTACCGTTAGTAAAGGCTCTTTGGATATTTTCATATATTATCTGACCATCATCCGCTTCGATACATAGAGCTCCGCCAATAACATTAAAAACATCAATTCTACATTCCATCATAATTTCTCCTAAAATAAATCATCTAACCCAGGTTCTCCTGCCAATGAATATGACTTAGTATCATCTGTTCTGAACTGCACATTTATTGCAGATCCGGGGAATGAGCCTCTAAATAATCTCATTTCTTCACCTTCGGGAGCAATTTTATAATATCCCTTATCGCTGACAACTAGAATTTTGCCTTTATTTAAGTCAATAAACTCTTTTAAGATCGAAAGACCAATCCCACCGGATACAGATTTTTTTGTGGAATGAGTATTCTCAAAAGCCCATTTAATTGCTGAATCAGCCCGAACATCTTTGTTAAAGAAGGATGAAATTATCTCTTTGAAACCTCTGCCAGTATCAGTAATTGTGAATTCAATAATGTGTTTATGTGGGAAATACTGTCCACAGGCATAGATATTTTTGGTCTCACTGTGTATCTGGGCATTGGTAAATATTTCATAAATAGATTCCGAAATTTTCATTTTGAGTACAGTGCTCATTTGAGGCAAATCTGAGTGGTTCAATAATTCATTCTGGATATAATCGAAAAAGTATCTTCCATCCCTCGGTTTCAATTTCATATATCTTATAGTGGTCTTATATATATCAACATAAGTGGGATATAAATAGTGTGACAGGAATCCATTTTTCCTTAGTATTTTTTTAATATCATCATCAATATCAGAGAAATTTATTGTTATCATTTCATCTTTCAATAGGTCAAGTACTCCTCCAAGTGCGGCACATAGATTGCCAATGAACCAGGTTTTGAGATTTAATTCCAGTTGCTCATTTTCTCTATGCTTATATTCCTGATAAAGGTCAATCAATTTCTGATAACCCTCAAATGTTGTATTAATATTCTCTAAATCATATCTTGCCATTCTTTATCCCTTTGAAAATTAAGATATAACATAAATATGGGTTTTACTCTTTTTAGTCAAGTTTTGTCGCTTTGCTATGTTCACTTAAAGTCATTCACAAGGATTTTCTAGAAATTTAGAATATCTCTGCTGTTAAGTCACATGTGCACCGCTGGGTATTTCCAAGTGGGGCGCAGTTGACAACTTCTATCAAACGATTCCAGCAAGTTTCAATTATTCTGTATTAAATTATGAATTGATAGCTATTTGGTAGTAGTCCCCCCACCCCCCCCCCCCCAAAAAAAATGTTCAATTAGGGTTTTTTTATTTTTCCCCTAGGGGGTATTTTAATAATAAAAAAAAAAAAAAACGTTTCAATTTCCCAGGAAATGCCAGATTCATTTGATTCTTGACAAAATATCCAGAATAAAAATTACTTTTTCAAATAAAGTTAAAGGAAATCCTGATGGTAGAAAAAATAAAGTATGAACCTAAACTACTGGTTCTCCGCATCAAACTGGCAAACATTAAACCCTACATCCTGCGAGAAGTATATGTCCGTAATACCATATCTTTCCAGGATCTCCATGATATTATCCAGATTGCCATGGGCTGGGAAAATGAACATCTCTACGAGTTCAGGATAGATGATATCCGCATTGTAGATGATATCAAAGAAGTTTTCCCTTCTAAACGTTTCCAGACTATTGACGCTGCATCTACCACTATCGCCAGGTTTCTTAATAAAACCTCTGATAAGATTAAATATGAATATGATTTTGGCGATTCCTGGCTGCACGAAATTTCAGTCACCAAAGTGATGACAAATGATCCCAAGCTTTACTACCCCGTCTGCATAAAAGTTGCCAGAGCCTGCCCCCCGGAAGATTGCGGTGGCTTCTACGGCTACACCAGAATTCTCGATGCCCTTAATTCAAAAGAAAGAGATGAAGATGATGAAAGCCTGCTGGAATGGGTTGGAGAAAACTATGATCCCAAATTTGTCGATGCCAATGGTATTAACAGCAGGCTGAAAAAACTGAAAATGTAACTCATATAATTGCCTCCAGACAAATCCCGGAAACCTCCCCACAACCACTAAGTCCTCTCAGTTGACCATGTCCACTCAGTTCACTATGTTTACTTAGTTCACATAAATTGTTTCCAAAAAAATCAGCAGTTCAATGAAATCTCCACCATCTTCCCCTTCCTGTTCCTCTGTGTTCTTTGTGGTAAAAAAAAATATTAATCCAGACCAGGATGGTCTGGTTACGCAAAATACAACAATGAAATTTCCTCTTCCCTCACATTTTTCCGTGCCTTCTGTGTGTTCCGCCTGCCGTGCCGTAGCTTTACGCGAAGGATGGTGGTTAAAAGCATTAATTTTTCTTTGACTTTCATTCATCTTCATATTCCTCTGTGCCCTCTGTGGTAAAAAAAATTATTAATCCAGACCAAGATGGTCTGCTTACGCCAAATACAACAATGAAATTTCCTCTTCCCTCACATTTTTCCGTGCCTTCTGTGTATTCAGTGGTTAATAATATTTTTACCGCAGCATTTTTTATACTTCTTCCCGCTGCCACAAGGGCAGGGATCGTTACGCCCAATTTTTTCGCTTGAACGAATATAAGGCAATCCATCATTAGATATTACCTTATAATTTAACTCAGCAGGTTTTTTTCTTTCTCGCTTTTTCTCATCAAGATGAATATCTTTTAACATTCCAATATTTTTTGTGGACCAAGAATCAAGGTCCTTATCTGTATATCCACAAAACTCATCTATTTCTTGCCACCACAACGTCTCTTTAATGTCCATATCGAATTTATGATTACGCTCCAGGCTGCAATCTTGATATACTTTCCTTTGGCTTATACTTGTAATGATTTCTGCATATCTATATATTCCAATATTTAATAAATTAGCAATATAAATCCCCCCTATTTCAGGCAACAACTCCTCTGCAAAAATAGTCACACAAGTTTCGAGTAAACACTCCCATATTATTGACTTTTCTCTTTCTATATCCTGAAAAAAGCTGCGCAATATCGCAATCAGTTCCTCCCGAGATATTTCGTTTTCCCTGTAAAATATCAGATAACTATCCAGAAATTTGCATCTGATGACCACATCCGTTTCTTTCTTTAATATTATTCTGTTCAACTCCTCAAAACTGCCATCAAAACAAGAGGCAAGCAATTCCGATAGATAATTCCACACATAATCTTCATTATGTCCAAATTCAAAATCTTCAATATTTCCAAAAAAACTTACCAGATATGGAAATGCCCGTTTCTCCCTTAATCTCGCCAATATTAAAAATGACAGATGACATCCCATATAATCAGCATCTGACTTGACTATTTCCATATTCTCTATTGACCACTCCACCAGAGCCAGTAAGCCTGTGATCAATTCCTCATCACCTTCTAAAATTGTTTCTATGACTGACTCCGGATAATACCCTTCATAATATTCAAGTTCCTGTATTATTTCCGTTGCCTTAGGTGTAAATTTTGCGTAAAATTCTTTTTCTAGAAAATATCCCCGATTTGACTCTAATTCACTGAGTATTTGATCTTTTCCCATTTCTTACTCCACCAAAATATTCATCTCTTACTTGAAAAACAACCTCCTACAAGTCAATTCAATTCCGTAAATATATCTCTTTTACCATTTATGTGATAAAAAAATATTAATCCAGACCAGGATGGTCTGCTTACGCCAAATACAACAATGAAATTTCCTCTTCCCTCACATTTTTCCGTGCCTTCTGTGTGTTCCGCCTGCCGTGCCGTAGCTTTACGCGAAGGATGGTGGTTAAAAGCATTAATTTTTCTTTGACTTTCATTCATCTTCATATTCCTCTGTGCCCTCTGTGGTAAAAAAAATTATTAATCCAGACCAAGATGGTCTGCTTACGCCAAATACAACAATGAAATTTCCTCTTCCCTCACATTTTT
>CAZAHZ010000025.1:0-19864 GCA_964485055.1 uncultured Candidatus Cloacimonadota bacterium | reverse complement strand
CATAGTAGTCCCCACCGAGAAATAACCGAAAAACTGGAAGAAATCTTAACCTTATAGGTTAATATTATTGACAATAATTACGATGAAATTATTATGTATTTTATAAGGAGTGAGGATTAAAGATAAGGATTTTAGACAGGAAACTGAAAAAGGTCATATCTGATGCTCGGAAACTGCAAAAAGAATACGGAAAGGAAAATGCTGCAAAGATTATCCAAAGGTACAATGAGCTTGATAATATACCAAATCTTGGAATGATGGTGAATCATAGAGTAGGAAGATGTCATCCTTTAAAGGGTAATTATCAGGGTAAGTATGCTTTGGATTTGGAGCACCCCTTAAGAATGATAATCGAGCCTGTTTTTGAATCCGAAAACAAAAATATTAAAGATATTAATGAAGTAGTAATTATCAGTATAATAAAAATGGAGGATTATCATGGTAAATAGAAAAGTTGCACCGATTCCAGTACTCCCTGGAGCAACCTTACTGGAACAGATAAATATCTGGGATATGACGCAAAAAGAATTGTCGCTGAGGCTGGGAATATCCACCAAGCACTTAAACGAGATCATTAAGGGTAAATCTCAAATTACCAGCGAAACAGCACTAAAATTAGAGAGTGTATTAGGATTACCAGCATCTTTTTGGATTGGATTAGAAGCCTCATATCAAGAAGCAATAACAAGATCAAATAATCTAATAATTGATGAGAAAGAGCAGGAAATTGTCAAAGCAATCAATTATGCTGAAATAGCAAAATACGGTTGGGTGGAGAATACAAAAGCTATTAGAACAAAAATAGAAAATCTCAGGGATTTCTTTGGGATAGCCAACCTTGTGTATATACCTAAGTTAATCCCGATAGCTTTCAGGAAATCAACAAAGTATGCATCTTCAGAATATGCTTTGGCAACATGGCTCAGAAAAGGTGAAATAACAGCTCAGGAAAGGCAAACTGACAGGTATATGAAATCGAAATTAAAAAAAGCAATTCCTAAGATAAGAAAACTCACATTAAAGCCTTATGAAAAAGTTTTAGATTCACTTACTCAGCTATTAGCTGATTGCGGTATTGCTTTAGTCATAGTTCCACATATTTCAAATATACATGCTAATGGTGCTGTTAAATGGATTAATACTGAAAAGGTATTACTGCAATTAAGCCTGAAAGGGATATATACTGACATATTCTGGTTCAGCCTCTTTCATGAAATCGGTCACATTTACTTAGAGCATAAAAAAAAGGAAACAATAATTGATATTCCTGACTTAGATTCTGAGATTGAAAAGGAAGCTGATGATTTCGCTAAAAATATACTAATTCCTGAAAATGAATATTCAAGATTTATTTCTTCTGGGATTTTTACAAAGCATAGTATTGTGGAATTTGCAGATAAAACTGTAATGCATAAAGGTATTATTGTCGGTAGGCTAATGCATGATAAAAAAATTAATTTCGATCAATTCCACGATCTTAGGGAAAGGTATAAGCAGAATTAAATTTAGATGAAATGCTCTATAACGGCAAAGCCATGTCGCTGTCCAAACACCCTTATCAATCTCACTGCATCATTAAAGAATAACAACATAACACAATCTAACAAAATAATGTCAGATTGTGCTGAGTTGTTATACGAAGGAGCTGGCAAAGAGGTTGACTGGCTTGATAAAAAGGAGTTAGAGGGTTGAGGTGATGGTTTGTTAGGGGTGATGAGTTAGAATAATTATAGCTAATACTTGTAATAGTTAAGAAGTGAAGATGTTCAGCGTGAGTAGAGGAAAGAAATTAATAAGCACCTTTGCCGGTGATGACGGCGGGAATAGTTTTCAGGAGGATTTTGATGTCTTCCCATAAAGACTGGGAGCGGATATACTGTTTATCCAGTTCAACCTGTTTATTGAAGGGGATATCGCTTCTGCCTTCAATCTGCCAGATACAGGTGATACCAGGTTTTATATGTAGTCTTTTGCGGTCTTCCAGAGTGTATTGATTAACCTCAATGGGCAATGGAGGTCGCGGACCAACCATACTCATTTCGCCTTTGAGCACATTAATGAACTGGGGCAATTCATCAATGCTATATCTTCTGATCAGGCGACCGACCCTGGTAATGCGGGGGTCGAATTTCATTTTGAAGATAACGCCATTTTCTGATTCATTGTAATGTAGCAATCTATCCTTAAGCTTTTCAGCATCCACAATCATGGAGCGGAATTTATAAAATTGAAATGGTTTACCATCTTTTCCAATGCGTTGCTGGGAATAGACGATGGGACCTGGGTTTTCCAGGAAAATAGCCAGGGCAGTAAGCACAAAGAGAGGAGAAAACAGAATAATGGCTATCAATGAGAGGAAAAAATCTATAAATCTTTTGAGACCATAGGAAAATTTAATAAAAGACTGCCAGAAAAGGATTTTATGAAGATGCTTCGATTTCTCATGTTTGAGGTTTTCTTCTGAAAATCTGCTGATAATCTTCTTTGTCTCATCATCAATTTTTTTCATTTAAGCCTCATTTTTCACTATCTATGTTCTCTTATAAAATATCATATAGCTTTCATTTGTCAAATATAATGATTTTGATCGAGAATATTGATGCGATTAAACTCGCTGGGAAACCGCATATCAATAAGGCAGAAGGCAGCTTTTTGTCTCATATGAAGAGATTTGACAAGTTCGGGGGTTTCCTGATCAGCAATGATAATGAGATAAGAATTGTCTGAGTCATGTACATTACTAAAAAACTGTACGGCAGGATATAGCATGGAGAGTTTTTGACAGCACTGTGCAGCCAGACTAACATTTTGCCAGATCAGGCAGACAGGAATATGCAGAATAGAGCAGAAATTTATCATCAGAGGAAATACATCAACCAGTTCTGCGTGCCTTTTTCTCATGAAATCAGCTTCAGACAGGTCAATGATTTCAAGAGTGTTATATTTCCTGGCATGTTTGATATTTTTTATCAGCAAAAAGGCAGCTCTCCGAACAGCATGAACGCGCCTAAGAAACAAGGGATTACCGATGATATAACGTCTGAACATCCTGCGTGGTTCCATCAGAAGCCTAAACACCCATTCCAGTCCGATATCTCGCAGCCAGCGGGGAGCTCTTTTGATCCTACCGGAATAAAAATCAAACAATCCTCCTACCCCCAGAGCAAGAGTGCAGTTCAATTTCGGGAACCATTTTTCAATCCAGCGTTCCTGATTGGGTACCCCAAGCGCAACAAACAGGAAATCAACTTTGAGATCATTGATTTTTTTTACTATATCAGGGCTTTCCAGATCCCAATCGAAGTAACCGGTCTGGGTGCCTTTTATTTTTAATAAAGGATAATTTTTTTCCAGTTTGGCTTTCATTTGTTCCGCAACACCGGGATTTGCACCCAGCAGGAAGAAAGAAAACCTGTTTTTTTCAGCAAGTTCCGCTAAACGGGGAAGCAGGTCAGTGCCGTTAATATTTTCATTTTTGGGATAACCCAGCATATCAATAGCGATATTTATTCCGATTCCATCGGCAAATATCCAGTTCGAATAATTTAAATTTTCCAATATATGCCGGTAATCTGCGGAATGTGAAGAAAAGGTTTTATTTAAGCAATCAGGGTTAACAAAGTAAATTTTTCGGCGAATTTTCTGTTCAGGACGGGTGCGAGAGTTGATCATGGTTTGTTTGATCTCATCCAATGTTTGTTGCATGGAGATGTTTCGGAGTCTTATATTAAAGATAAAGATGGGATCAATCATGGCAGGGATAAATTTTACACTTTGGAAGAAATGAAAGAACTTGGCGACCAGGAAGCGGACCAAGAGCAGAAATTCAGCTTGTGTAAGCCTCAGGAAACTGATAAGTCCGGGATTTAATTCGGCTTTAAGAAGTTCACTATGCACAAATTCCTTGTCCGTTTCCTTGATACCTTCATAAGCAGTTCGGGAAGCTGAGCGGATATACCAGAGATTGATTATTCCGGGTGCATAATCATATATAAAGGCGTCACCGACCTCGCGCTTTTTGTTTAGACTATAGCCGGTGAGACTTAATTTTCCGGTCAACACATAATAAAACAGGGCAAGATTGCTGCCGGAAGAAACATTAAAATATCTTATATTGACCAGATTACCTTTTTTGCCATAGAATTGCTCAACAATAAACACAGGTTTCCGGGTAAACATTTTTCTGAGCAGCAATAATATATGCAGGCACAAAGTAAATGGTAATATTGGCAGGATAAAAATAATATGCCAGAGCCGATGCACAAAATGAAATAAGGGTAAACGGGCAGAAGCCAGAATTTGATTAGGTTTTTTATTACTGGAGGAAAGTTTCTTTAATAATTTCTGTGAGAATTCCTCTCTTTCAGCTTGTTTTTTTTTCTGCACAGGCTTCAATTTCCTCATAAGACTTAATGATCTTTTCCGCATGACGTTTCCAACTGAATTGTTTTACTTGTCTAAACCCGTTTTCAATCATAGCTGCCTGCATTTTATCGCTGGAGATCACGCGTAATATGGTGTCCCTGATAGATAAAACGGAATAGGGGTCAAACAAGGCAACAGCTTCGCCACCAATTTCCGGCAGTGAGGAAGTGTTGGAGCAAATAACAGGAATGCCGGATGCCATAGCTTCTATCAGGGGGATTCCAAAGCCTTCGTATAAGGAAGGAAAGATGTATAAACTGCATTGCTGATATAATTCCGGGAGAACCTCACTGGCAACGAAACCTGGCAAATGAATCCGGTCTTTATCAGGAGATGAGGCAATATAAGCGATAACTTTGTCGCTGCCCGACCAGTTTTTTCCAGGTAATAGCAGATCATATCTCTCCTTAATTTCGCGGGGTAATTCTTCATAAGCCTGCACCAGCCGTAGATGATTTTTACCGGGATGCTCAATTCTGGAGATATAGAGAAAATATTTCTTCTGGAGTCCCAGCGGTTTAAAAATGTTCCAGGCAGCAGGTTCATAACGCTGCTCATCATAGCCATTGTAATTAACTTCAATTTTTTTTGGTGCTAACTTATAATACCTGATCAGGTCATCTTTGGTATTATTGCTGATTGCCAGCAATTTATCTGCCTTACGGACAAAGAAAGGTATCACCTTTTTTATATAAAACATCCGCAGGGCATCGTATTTAGCCGGAATATGAAATTGGGAAAGATCATGAAAGGTGACGACCGTGGGTATCGGGTAAAATGACATTACACGCCTGTTTCCAGCGGGAAGGAACAGGAAATTATAGGATTTTAGATTGTATTTAAAGGGCAGGATAAATAAATGCCAGAACATATTAACCGCTGGCTGTTTCAGTATCTCCGGAACAGGGATCAGATTGAGATTTGGGCTGGATATGGGAAACATATCAATATCACTTTTCAGCATGATCATATCAACGCTATGTGAAGCAATCAAGGCTTTGATAATATTATTGATATAATCCGAAATACCGGATTTGCCTTCATCATAAGCCAAGCCGCTGACAAAAATCCGATAAATCCCGTTGTTATTTTTCATAACGTGTCAGCACATTTCTTTGACCGATGCTGATATCCTGATTGCCGGTCTTACGGCGGCTGTAACCTAATTTCAATCCCTTATAATATGCCCGGTTGCTGGTGTAATTGCGAGGTAATGATGTAATGACATCTGTAAGTTTACCTTGCAGACCTAAGAAAAATATATCCCTGAGAGTTTGACGAAATATGGCAGACATCATGCCGGAGAGTGATGGTTTTTTGTTATAGATAAAGGTATCGGCTTCGCCTTCAACAAATTTTCTGCCATAGAGCTGCTTTAAATTGTAATTATGAGAATGCATAATGATGGCATCTTTCACGTATTTGATCCTGTAGCCGTCTCTAATCGCCCATTCACCCCATTCCGTATCTTCGGAAGCCCAGGCATCAGTATAAAAATGATGTTTTTCCCAAGCCCTTTTCCGTATCGCTGCCAGAGGCAGAGAAAGTCTGATCCATTCCGGAGTTTTATCTTTGTCCGGGAAGCTGAGTTCATAATCTCGCCTTACCCAGCTAAAAGCATCAGGTCGAGGGATTTGACGGGCTAAAGCAGCTTCCACTTCATTATCTTTAAAAACATCAATCAGCAGCTGCAATGTGTGAGGGCTAAGTGGCACGCCATCCGAATTCTGAAATACTATTATCTCTCCCTGAGCTTTTTCTATTGCCATATTTAATACAGAACCGGGATAATAGGATTTGGCATCTATCCTGATAAGCTGGCAGGGAAACTGGTTGATAATTTCCAGGGTTCTATCGGTAGAGCCGGAATCTACAACGATCAGCTCAAAATCCTTAAAGGTTTGAGAATATAGAGCTCCCAGTGCCTGGGTAATCACCCAGTCCGAGTTTTTACTCCGCATTATCACGCTGACAGCTATTTTTTGATCTTTCATAGATCAGGATTATCCTTTTCAGGTAGTAAGTCACTCATAAACACCGTCTCATGCTCTGCCAGATAGGGCAGCAGCTTCGCCTGGAACAAGGTTAGTTTATCACAAAGATAAAGTGTGATCGGGTGAATGATCAAGTTGGAGATCACGCCGGCTTCTTCATTTTCACGTAATTGAGACAGCACTTTGTCCGTCCACTCTTCTATATAATAAGAATCGGGACCGAAATCATCACTCCAGCTATAACGCTTTTGCCACCATTGTATCCATTCCGGGGTACGTTCGGCATGGATCAGATGCTCATGATCGGGTATAATGTTAATTGGGAAAAGATAAATACCGGAAGGATGTTTAACCAGTCCGTTTGAATCTTTTTTCACGCCATCGGAGCATATCCTAATTCCCAGCTCCGAAAGCACCTTTTCCGTATTAGGTCCATGCATATACATGTGATTTCGCCATACTTTGATCATTCTGCCGGTTTTCTGTCTGATGATCTTAATTGTTTTTTCGGCGTCCCCTTTCTGAAATATATATGGTCCATTAAAGTTCCCAGCTATTTTATTCCAGATTCTATGTCCCAGTGCTGGTTTGAAGGCATTAAAGTTATGCCCGCCTACTTCAACTGATCTGCTGTCACAAACCGAAGCCAGGTCTTCCCATTCTTCGGCAAATGCCCTGCCGGTAATAAAAAAAGTAACCTTGATATCCGCTTCTTCCAGCAGACGGAGATATTGCCCGGCAATCTGGATTTCTGATATATCAGCATGCTGCTGATTACCTGTGTTCAAGCTCATATGATGAAGATCGCCCGTCAGACAGATCATATTTTTTGCCTCTGATTATTTAAGAGTTATCTTGTATTTTTCACGAAGATTGCTAAAATTAGTATCCATATAAATTCCCCATTTTTTGAGATATGCACTACGCAAATCCTCAAAATTGAAATTCTGTACTTGTAGAAAACTCCTGGCTATCTTTCTGTAATCCTGGCTTCTCAGGTTATAAGCGATAAGTGGAAAAATCAGGGGTAATACTCCCTTTTCTCCCAGAAATTTATATCCCAGTCTCACCCGCGTGGGTGCTTTGCCCGGGAATTCCGTTTCCATGCTTGAATAGTTCATGAATCGCTTGCCCCAGGCTTTCAAGCCAAGCCCCCCTTCATTAACACCATGAGCAAGGGCAAAGAATATGTAATTATCCCAGTTCAGTTTCTTTTTATGTAGTCTTCGGGATTCACATTGAAGATTGATGGTATTCATCAGATTTTTCACTTCCTTCATCAACTGGTTAATATCCAGGTTCAAGTAAGGTTCATAATCAGGTTGAAACCTGAAGTTCATTGCATCATCATACAATTTTTTAAATTCTGGTGCCACGTCTTTACGTGCCTGCATTCTTTTTTGCTTCTCCAGGTAACTCCAATCATATTGACCCAGGAAAAAGAGCAGACAGTCACCATAACCGATTATGCTTTTTACCTTATGCCTGATTATTACTTTTTTCAGCTCCAGATCAAGGGTTTTCTGCTTCAATAATAAATCATTAATGATCATCAGTGTTCCCCGGTTCACCAGCAGGTTTTTAGCATCCCAGGGAGGAATTTTATGCAACGTGAATTGTGAACATGACATGATCAGATCACTGTTTCCCGCCAATAGTTTGTGACCATACTTCATATCATACCAGATCATGCGGCAGGAGGAGCTGCGAAGCTTATTGCCAATGATCAAACTTATATCTATACCTACCCCAATGCGATCGCTTAATTGCTTTAGTGAATTATTTATTTGGGTCTTTAATTCTTCCGCTTTCTCAGAGCGCAATTCATTTGTTACCAGCATCAGGTCAAAATTGTTGTGCGGTCGTTCCTGACCATTTACGATTACCACTCCGCCTTCTCCTCGTCCGTATCCACCCAGCATATATAGGCACTTGTAATCCTTTTCAGGAATGGTACGTTCAATTATCGCAATGATTTCTTCCACCATTTTGGTTATCAACACTTCCACTTTTTGACTGCCTTTAGCTGTAAAACGTCCCCAATCATTTCTATTATTCATTATTTGCCTCCCATAATGATTCTTTCTAAATACTCCATCAAAGATTTCAGATGTACTTCCGGCATGAATTCCTGTTTATACATGGCATAGCCCGCTTTGCCCATCGCTGCAGCCTTTGCCCGGTCGCTCATAAATTCATCAAGGGCTACTGCCATTGCCTGAGGGTCGTTTCCCTTTACCAGATAACCGTTTTTGCCATGTTTCAACCACTGTCCGATACCGCCCACGTTACTTGCTATCACAGGCTTTGACCAACTCATTGCCTCCAGTCCTGAAAGCCCGAATGTTTCCGGGACACGACTCGGCATCACCACGCAGGTGCAGTCTCTATATAATTTCATCAATTTTTCCTGATTCACAAATCCAATAAATTTTACTAATTCTTCAAGACCCAGTTTCCGGGTCAATTCTTCATATTTCTGTTTTTGTCTGCCGCTGCCTGCAATCACCAGTGGTATTTTTATACTTAACAGCGTCATTGCCTTTAATAAAATATCTATACCTTTACCACGAACTATTTGACCGGAATATAAGATATAATTCCCATCTATTCCGGATTCTTCCTCTCTTCCCTGCCAGGAATAAAGGGGTATGACTTTGATTTTGCCAGCAGCGAATCCGTGGGCTGTCAGGTGATTTTTCATATATTCCGAAGCAACAACGAAACCTGCCAGTTCTTTATTAATAGCTTGCTCTGCCTGTAATTTTCGCAGAGATGCTATTCTGATCAGTTTTTTTCCTTTTCCACGATTTATAAAACCCAGGCATGGATAACATCTGCATCCGGTTGGTTGAGTACAGGTTTTATGGCTGATAGTCCTGTATTTGTGTTCCCGCAGGCAGAATAATTTGTGATCATGAAAAAAACGGATTACAGGTTTGCCTGTTTCCAGAAGTTCTTTGATTGCCTGTGAGCCTTCCAGGTGATGAACATAAATGATATCTGGCTCAATCTCGGCGATTTGTCGTTTGAGTACTACTCGCGGGAAAGCTGCCTCAAATATGCGGATATATGAAGGCTCCGTCCAGCCATCCACATCGTATAAAAGAGTATTATAACAGCCATTTTCCGATAACATCCGGGCGGTATGATAGATATAGCCTTCACATCCTCCGGTGAAATCAGCTTTGTCATTTATCCACAAGATCTTTAATTTAGCCATGAAATTTTACCTGAAATTTCTCTATCATGTCTATTAATGTTCTGCTCACGTTGCTTTCCAGATATAACGCCCTGCTTTTTAAACGCAATTTCTGTCCCAGCTTACGTCTTCTGGCTTCATTATCGAGTAGGTTTAAAAGCTCTTTGATCAACCCTTCCTTTGTTTCTGCTGTGATTATCTCATCTGCTTCCAAATCAAGTCCTTCCGCTCCTACCGGTGTGGTTATCACCGGCACTGATTGATTTGCCACTTCCAATATTCGCGTCCTGGTTCCTGAGGCTATACGCAGAGGCAAAAATACCACCAGACTATTACTTATTTCCTGCTGAATATCGTCAACTTCTCCCAGGTATCGAAGTCTCTTTTTATCCTTAAAATATTCTGTAAAATGATCATGCCAGCCCCTGCCAGCCACATCCAGATAAAGATCACGCTGATCTAATTCATTCTTTAGAAGCGGATACAGCTCTTCACTGATATAGCAAAGCGCATCAGCATTGGCAGCCGAAGATAAAGTGCCAAAAAATAATATCCTCTGACTGCTATCAGGCTGGCAAGGCTCTTTTTCTTCCATCACATTGGGCAGTATCTGGATATTGTCTGATTCTTCAAGTTTCAGTTTCTTAAGCACGATTTTTCTTTCCTGATTGTTAGTAAACAGGAATAGATAAGGTTTGCGGAAAAAGTTCTTCTCAAAAATTTCCTGTTTCCAGCTTTCCAGTAGATAATACCGGTTTTTTATTCTCGGCGATTGTTCCCACGAAAACCTCGATAATCTGCTTAAAAGCATATCTATATCAAAAATTATTGTTTTGCATCTTCCGTCAACCAGTTCTGCCAGCGTTGCGGGAGAAAGAAATCGAATAAATATGATGTTATAATTATTGCTACTGAGTATTTCTTGAAACTTTTTCCGCTCTGGAGATCGAAATCGAAAGATCATTATTGGTCGAAAAGCCCGTCTATCCACTTCCGTTGGAAGCACAAAATGATCATTCATCCCGGTTGGCTGACCATTTCCGGAAGGTATCCCATCTCGGCGCAATTCCAGCCAGTCAACTTCATAATGACTCACCAGTGTCTTCCAGATAAATCTGCTGCGATTGGCTCCACCATCAGGTATTCCCATAAAGGGAATATCAATATACAGAACTTTTTTCATTGACTCGCCCTGTATTTATCAATAATTTCACGATAATAACACAGGAGTTTCTTTGTTATTGATGCCCAGGAATATTCGGAGCTAACTTCCTGTTCTGCATTCTGTTTTATCTTTTCCAAAAGGTCTTTATTGTGCATTAATAAAAGGTATTTATTCTCCAGATCTTCCAGCGTGCCATCAAATATCAGACCATTTTTACCGTCCTGTACCAGGCGTTTTAATCCCCCCACATTTGAGGTAATCACTGGTAAACCACTTGCCCAGGCTTCCAGAACCACAATACCAAAAGGCTCATGTATTGATGGAAGTATAAATACATCTGCTGATTGATAAGCTTTCACCAGATCGTCATCATCTGTCTGTAAGCCCTTGATTATCGTCACTTGCTGCTCCAGCGATCTTGTTTTGATCGCTTCTGTGATTTTCTTATAATAACCTTCCGAAGTTACTGGACCCACCAGAACCAAATGTGCCTTCTCACCCCGCGTATTTAATCTGTCAATTAACTGTACCAGTATTTCCTGATTCTTTTGATAATCCAGCCTGGAAAGACAAAGGATCATTTTATTCTCAGCAGGGATTTGATATTTCTCCCTGAAATCATTCTCTCGTTCTTTGCCAAATTTCTCTAAATCTACCCCATTTGGTAAGTAATATACCAGTTTGTCAGGATATTTGCTGCACGTCATTTCATATTCGTTATATCCCACGCAGATTATAGCATCCGCATCGCTGAGATACCTGCCTTTACCGAACAGTAGATCAATCAGTTTTCCATAATTAATTGCATGTTTATAAGGCTGGATCATCAGCTCCATCTCTTCTGCAGGCACATCAAAATATCCGCCATGAAGTGATACCAGATAAGGAATTTTTCGCTTTCTGGCTGCCAGACGTACACTCGCTGCCAGGTGATTCATTGTATGACAGTGGATCATATCTATCCCTTCTGCCTTTAACATATAATTGTATAAGCTCCAGGAATAGGGGTCTCCTCCCTTTTTATCCAGAATATGCCGCTTCTCTGGGGTCAGGTTTAATAAGGGATAGACATACGAAAATCGCTGGATCAACATCTCATTTTTTTTTTCTTCACCTTGTTTATCCAATGCCTTTGTTGCTAATATTGCCACTGGATTTCCTGACCTCTGCAATTGCTGGGCTGTATTCCAAACCACTGTCTCGATTCCGCCCCACTCTGAGAAAACAAAGCGGCGGATTACCTGTAATGTACTAATCACTTTTTTCTTCTGCTCTTTAGTTTATGATTGCTGTTTTTTATCTTGATCATAATTTAAATAAAACCTCGTCTCATTAACTTCGATCATGCGCATTCGTTTTATCTCATCTGCCAGATTATGAATTATATATATACAGCTATCTATATTTTCTGATTCCTGCATAAAATCTAGCTCAGATACCTGTTCTGGTATATTCCATTCTTCACCTTTATCCCAGAAGGTTATTTCCAGTTTCGCCTCGTAAATTCGCAGGCGGATCACTATAATACTTTCCCTGCTTTTCTCCGTACTGTGCTCTAGTACTTTATTTAAAAACTCGTTTACCAGGAGTTCCGCAGCAAAAGCCAGATTGTTGAAGCCCCGGGCTTTCAAAAATTCCTCGCATCGCTTGCCTATATCACCCATGTTATCCTGAATGGGGTGAACTAAATAATACCTCAATTTGTCATTCAGATCACGGCGAAGATTTAAGGATAAAATAGTGAAATCATCCGAACTGATGTCATAGCCTTCTGCGATTATCATTTCCTTCAATACATAGGGCATCATTACCGTGCTGTTGCGGGTTGGACATTTCTTCAATAATTCCAGTATTCCATCAATCCCAAGTTCCATCTTTTTAGTATTTTCACACTCAAAAATACCGTCCGTGTAAAATAAATAATTGCTGTATTCATCTAATATCAGCAGATTCTCTTCTTCTTTGATGTATTCATAGTCCGACATCCAGCCTATTGGAATTGAACCGGATGACTCGATGGTTTCTACCTCACCGGTGGATTTTTTATACCTGATTATGGGTGGATGCCCGGCATTATAATAAATCAGCTCCTTCTTCTCCACATCAACCACTCCCAAAAGCAACGTCAAATAGTTATTTTGAAATACATCACGCGATAATAACACATTTAACTGGTTTACTATGATGCTGGGATGAAGGAAGCCTTCAACATTATCTACCAGCATCTTGATCGTGGCTTTCACCGCTGTCATCATCAACGCACTCTGTACGCCATGACCGGAGATATCTCCTATATAGATCACATATCTGCCATCGCTCAGCTTAATAATGTCAAATAAATCGCCTCCCACATTGGTAGAGGGTGTATAATTATTGGAAAATAATAACTTATCTTCCACGCATAACCACGCCGGCAGAAAATAAGATTGTACCGAGGCTGCTGTCTCCAGTTCACTGATCAAGGAATTATATAAAGAATCCCGCTCACGCTGTGATTCCACCCGGTCATTCACGTCATTCACCACGATGATGAATTTGCTGATCACATTTTTCGCTGTTAAGATCACTGAGATTGATATCTCTGCCCAGAATTTTTTCCCGCCTGGAAGGTGAACTATTTCTTCGGACCGAAAATTTCCTGATCTTCCCTTCGATTCCCTGCCTGCAAGATTCTTTAAATGCTTGATCGTTATACTATCTTTTGCCAGATATTCACTGACTGAATGCGTTAATATGCTGTTCTCGTCTTCCTCAAACATCTCTGCCAGCGTCAGATTAGAAAATATGATCTGGAGATCCTCATCTACTATTCCCATTCCCACTACCACATTCTCAAATAACGCCCGCAACTGTTCCTGGCTTTCACGAAGATTACGCTGAACTACTTCCCGGCGAGCTTCTTCCTGCTTCATTCTCTGTTGAAACGTCATCGCTTCATAAGTTTTATTGATTATTTTAAATAATTCCCGATTATCTACTGGCTTCATCACAAATTTGTCCACACCCAGATCTATCGCCTTCAAAAAATATTCCGACTCACTATGGGCTGAGGTTATGATTATTGGAATCTCAGGCTCTATCTCTTTGATCCGTTTGATCATTTCTAATCCATCCATGTGAGGCATTTTTATGTCACTCACTATTAAACGAGGTTTGCCTGAATGATATTGGGCTAAGCCTTCTTCTCCATTTGATGCAACTAAAACTAATTCTACCCGACGCCTTAGCATCTCGGCTATTGTATTCCTTACCAGCTCTTCATCTTCCACATACAATATCGTAGTTTTTAGCTTCTCAAAACTTGGTCTAAACGCCACCGAAACCCCTCATATATCTTTTTTGTTAATTACACTTAAATACTATTTACAGTCAATCAATTTTTTTATTCGCTTAACTTCATTTATTCCTTTTTCTCTGTTCAGCTTCTTTTCTGTTTTTACTCTTTTAGTCTTGTTAAGCATTATTTTCTTGACCGTCTTATACTCTCTTTTAGTTTATGAATTTAGGAATATCTTAGTCGGTAGGTGGTAATGTTGTCTTATAAAACCTATTATCTTGTTTTGCTCGCTGCAGTAGTGCTCAGCATGATTGCTGCCTGCACGCCATATAAACTCGTCGAGCAAATTCCCGCAGGAACTCATCGAAAACGAATTATTTTTCGCTCTGAACCCACTCCCACTGAGATTTATATTAATGATAAATACCTCGGCTTAACTCCCATCAAAACCGATATCTGGTATATTGGGACCAGAAGAATAAATGTCAAAGCTCAACCTTTATACCCTTCTCAGTTCCCGCAGAATATTGTCCTCAAGGTTCCCAAAGTGCCCAACAAAATGACTATCTTCATGGATTATAATCCTATGACAGATTTTGCATTGAAAGAAAAAAAAGGCGGTGTCGGGGCTGCTGCTGATGGCTCTGCACCCGGAGGTGTCGAAGTTTACAGCATCGCCAGTCTAAGAGATACTATTATTATCAAAGAACCCATTCCTCTCCCTAATATCTATTTTGACTTCGATAAATATCTGCTCCGTGACTCTGAAAAAGATAAACTCTATCCTATTATCGAGCTACTCATCAAAAATCCCCTCTATAAAATCTCCATCCATGGACATGCTGATGAAAGAGGTACTCCGGGATATAATAAAACTCTCTCTACCAATAGAGCTCTCACTGTTTATAATTTCTTGCTCGACTCCGACATCGAACCCGAGCGAATGAGAATTTATGGTCACGGTGAATTAACTATCGTTGAAGAAAAAGGATATAGACTCGAATATCAAAATGACCGCGTCGTTACCTTCCGGCTTTACTTCAAGGAATTCGAAGAACCCAGCCTCGACGATTAATTTCCCAGGTTTTTTTCCTTTACACCAGGCTGATTTATTTACGTATTACTTCGTAACCGCGATTTCGCAGCAATTGCACGATACCGTCTTCTCCCAGAAAATGCCCTGATCCCACTACCACAAAATATTTCTTCTCCCCCTCTCCCTTTAAATATCCCTCTATTTTATCAGTCATGCTGATATTCCGCTCCGTAAAAAGCTTTTCATAAAATTCTGCCAGCTCCGGATTATCCTTAAATTCTTCATTCATCAGCCTGTACATCGTCTCATCATCTCCTGCTATCCAGCTCTGCATCAATTCCTCAACTTCTTTGTCAAATTCTGCCCGCTGGTCTATAAGCTCTTTCAGATATTCTATCTGTAAATTGTCTCCCATGCTGCTCAGTAACTCAAACTGGGCTTCCGGTGTCTCAAACTGCTGTATTTCCTTATCACTCCCAGCTTTCAAAGTAAAATACAGATCAGTGCCACCTTCCACCTTATAGCCAAGATTGCTCACCCGCACACCCGATAATGTCATTGTCATATACCACGGCTTCTGTGTTTTCACCAGTTCAATATCAATTTCATTGTCCGCCAGTTCTGATTTCAGCTTCGTATAATACTCTGCCGGCAACTCGCTTTCCAGGCTCTGCTCATCCTGATAGTATCCCTGATTTATTATCATTTCCTGGATCTTATTCAAGTCCAGCTTATTCATATCAACTTCCAGCACCAGTATCTCAGATTCCGTAAAAGCATTCTCAATCTCGTCCCGCAACGGGTAATATTCCTCTTTCATCAAATGAACCGATCCGCACAAATATACAGTGACATCCCCATTATCTACCTCCCAGAAAAAATTGCTCAGTTCCCCAGCCAGTAAATATCCTGCTGTCACTAATATTATTACTAAAATATAATTCTTCATCCTTCTCATCGTATCCACCTTAGTCATCACTATATCCACCACAAGGCTAGTCTGTCAACCACTTTCTTCCCCCTCCCGCATCCCCCCGAAACTAATTTCATTGTAGGTTACCAAAGGCAGCAAGAAAACCTTTTTCATTAACCCCCAAATTCATTTGGGGGTGTTATAATGTATGTACGCTCTGTAGTCGCTTCAGTGACTTCCATATAAATTAGAGTTAGTTATAACATAGCACACACTGGTCTGCATTGTAATTATCCGAAGTGGCTGAAGCGATGGAGGACAGGAAGGCTAAATAATTTAAACTCAAAGGACGCAAAGGGGCAGAGGACGCAGAAAAAGATTTCATTCTTTTCATTAGTCGCACAGTCACATCTTCGCATTTTCTCACTTTCTCACTTTCGCAATCTCACCCCTTCGCCCAGTCTCTCAGTCTCATAGTCGCCCAGTCTTGCCTTCGCATAGTCTCACAGTCACATTTTCATCTTCACCCCCCTCCCGCATCCCCTTAGCGAAGAATTTGCCAGGAGATTGAGAGTTGATTTTGCTTGACTGGGAAGATACGGCAAATAATGTCCGCCGGATATGGAATTAGAAGAAAAAATAATCGAACTGGAGCGTCCGGCAATTTATGTAGTCGCCACGCCGATCGGGGATCGGGATGACATAACGCTGCGAGCAATCAATGTTTTACGAAGTGCAGATCTGGTGATCTGCGAGGAGCGAAAGATCGGATCACGGCTTTTGAAAGGTTATGGCATCCGACAGGAACTGATTGAATTAAATGAACATAATGAGCAGAAGGTCAGCAGCGAACTGATCATGAAGATCATCTCAGAAAATCTGGCAATTGCGCTGATCTCTGATGCCGGCACACCGCTGTTTGCTGATCCTGGAAACAGGTTCATACCGGAAAGCTACCGCAGCGGTATCAGGATAATTCCGGTTCCGGGAGCATCATCGCTAATGGCTGCGATTATGGCGGCAGGCATCAGCACCGGAAGTTTTCTTTATTACGGATTTTTACCGGCAAACCGGCAGAGCAGGCAGGATGCAATCCGTAAACTTCCTCATGACTGTGATATTGTGCTGCTGGAGGCACCTTACAGATTGATGCAGGTACTCAGCGATCTGAAAAAGCACCTGGGGGCAGGCAGGAAGGCAGTGCTTGCCTGGAAGCTGACGTATCCTGAGGAGCAGATCATCGAAACTGATCTGGGCAACCTGGTAAAGATAGCGGAAAACCTGGGCAAGGGAGAATTCGTGTTGATCATTCGCCAGAGAGAAAGCAGATGAATGAGCAGATAGACCTTTTTTCAGACGGCAAGAAACCGACCAATGTTCCGCTGGCAGAGCACGTTCGACCTCAAATATTAGCTGAGATCAAGGGTCAGAGTAAGTTGCTGGAGCCTGGTTCACTTCTGCGCACCATGATCGAGCAGGATAATTATGCCTCCTTTATTATGTGGGGACCTCCGGGAACGGGCAAAACCACGCTGGCAAGACTGATCGAGAAACAGACTAAAAGCCGTTTTGTTTCCTTTTCCGCCGTTTTATCCAGCATCAAAGACGTGAAGATTGTTATGCAGGAAGCCGAATATAATCTGCAATCCACTAATCGGAATACGATATTATTTGTAGATGAGATACACCGTTTTAATAAATCTCAGCAGGATGCTTTTTTGCATTATATCGAGTCAGGAGCAATTATCCTGATCGGTGCAACCACAGAAAATCCATCTTTTGAGATCATTCCGGCGTTGCTTTCACGCTGTCATGTTTTTGTTTTGGAAAAGCTCAGTGATGAAGACATCCAGGATATTCTGGAGCAGGCAGTTAAGCAAATAAAGAAACCTGTGACGCTGAGTGTAGATGTTTTGCCATATCTGGCACAGCAGAGTGGAGGAGATGGCAGGAAAGCCTTGAACAACCTGGAGATGGTGATCAACAGCAGTGCTACCGGCGAAGAACTTGATATTCCACGTGTCGGTGAGATACTCTCGCGTCAGATGATGTATTATGACAAGAATCGCGAAGAACATTATAATATCATTTCAGCACTGCATAAATCTCTGCGGGGCAGTGATGCTCAGGCAGGACTTTACTGGCTGGCAAGAATGCTGGAAGCAGGCGAAGATCCGCTTTATATAGTTCGACGGCTGGTGCGCTTTGCTTCGGAAGATGTTGGGCTAGCAGACCCGCAGGCGCTGCAGCAGGCAATAGCAGTGAAGGAGGCAGTCCATTTTCTGGGTATGCCGGAAGCTAATACCGCTTTGGCACAACTGGTGGTTTACCTGGCGACCGCACCCAAGAGCAATGCATTATATGATGCCTATAAACAGGCAGCAGAAGATGCCCATAAATCCAGTCATCTTGGTGTGCCGTTCCATATCCGTAATGCACCCACAAAACTGATGAAAGAACTTGAATACGGCAAAGATTATCATTATGACCACCTCTACGAGAATAGTTATTATTATCAGAAATACTTTCCCGATAATATGCCGGAAAAGATATATTACCAGCCCAGTAAATATGGTTTTGAGAAGGAAATCAAGAAAAGACTGGACTGGTGGGCAATACTGAAAGAAAAACAATTAAAAGAAAAAAAGGATAAAGAAACTTAATTATGCAGGATTATATACTTTTATTCACCATATTATTATTTGTCCCGGCATTATTGACAGCAGAAGGCTATAAAGTCCCTTCCGAGAAGATACAGGAAATTTATAATATACCACCGCTGCCATATCTGCAATTTAGTGAATATGAAGGAATAACGCTGGAAAAGGAATATTTGAACGAGATTACACTGAAAGACCTGGCGAGAGAAGAACTGGGACTGGCAGGCGAAAAGATCAATCCTGCGATAAATGGACTGCATGACAATTTTCCCGAAACCAAAATCAGGCTTGTTGATCTGCAAACAAATGAGAGAAAAGAACTGCAACTGCCGGAAACTATCAGGATCAGGTTCACAAAGTTCTCGCCGGATTATAAACTTCTGGCAATAATCTATGAGGAAGATGACGGCATATATCTGGGGATATATGACCTGGAACGTGACAGATACAGGATTATAGAAGAAAGGGGCTTGAAGTTGAATGATGCTCTGGGAATAGAATTGCAGTGGCTCAATGATAATCGGCATCTTCTGGCTCAATCCGTGTATCAGGGAAGGGGGGAACTTCCGAAACCTCCTGTGATACCGGAGAAACCGTTAATCGAGTCAAATTATGGCAAAACGAGCCAGACGAGAACTTATACCAATCTCTTAAAGAACAGTTATGATGAGCAGTTATTTGATTATTATTTTACCTCGCAGACTGTTATAATTGATGCAGTTAAAATGAAATATAAAAATATTGGTGAGCCGGGTGTATTCAGTTCACTGGAGCTTTCGCCCAACAATGAATATATACTGGTTTCAGAGATCAAAAAACCATATTCCCGGGAACTGCCCTGGCAAAGATTTCCTCGCTCATATCAGTTGTGGGATATCAAAGGGAAAAGACTGCGATTGCTTTCGGAGCGTCCACTCTCGGATGAGATCCCGATAGGCGGAGTATATAATGGAGCACGGCGTTATGATTGGGTGCCTCAGCAGCCGGCAGCAATGATCTGGGTGGAAGCACTGGATGACGGTGATCCCAAAAAAGAAGTTGAACACCGGGATAAATTGATGATACTGGAAGAAATTGAACACGGTGAAGCCCGTGAAGTCCTGCGTCTGGAGCAACGCTACAGTAGAATAAACTGGTCGGAAAAACCCGGCTGGTTCATTATTTATGAATATGATCGCGATAAACTCTGGAT